>NZ_JAPDCD010000003.1:0-195763 GCF_027705695.1 Aeromonas sp. QDB62
CATAGTCCTTGAGAAACTCAAACAGGCTGTAGCCTTTCTGGAATTGGATTTTGCTTTTGGCCATGATCTCGCACCTCGATAACTGTACGTAAGATCAGTATAGTTCGTGGTAACTGACTGCTAATCATGGGTAATCAGGTAAAGTTTATACCGAAAAGTGACCCATCTCGCTTTCTTCATGACAAGTGACCCTCCTTGGTTATTGCTCCCCGTAGTGCTAACCTCTCGCATCCTTTTGAGGCAGGTGGCTCGCCACAGGAAAACCTCGAATTCCCGATGGCAAAAGGGCTATACTCTGCGCCCGTTGGCTAATTTTAAGACGATTGGTAGTTCTTCCATGCTGAAATGGCTCGTTCGCCTGTTTATTGTCATGATGCTGGGTGCTGTGCTGGGTGTTGCCAGCCTCATCGGTATCTACTTCTATATCAAACCCCAACTGCCCGATGTCACCGCATTGCGTGACGTCAAGCTGGCAACCCCGATGCGGGTTTACAGCCGGGATGGGGAATTGATCGCCCAATATGGCGAAATTCGTCGCATTCCGTTGCGTCTGGACGAAATTCCGCAACCCATGATCGATGCCGTGCTGGCGACCGAAGATGCCCGTTTCTATGAGCACCCGGGCATTGACCCGATTGGTATCATTCGCGCCGCATCGGTGTGGGCTGTCTCCGGCCATGCCCGTCAGGGGGCCAGTACCATCACCCAGCAGGTTGCCCGTAACTTCTTCCTGAGCAATGAGAAGACCATCATCCGCAAGGTCAAGGAGGTCTTCCTGGCCTGGCGGATCGAGCAGAATCTCTCAAAAGACGAGATCCTCGAACTGTACCTCAACAAGATCCCCCTCGGTTATCGCTCCTTCGGGGTCGGTGCTGCGGCGCAGGTTTACTTTGGTAAAGAGGTCAAGGATCTGGGACTGGACGAGATCGCCATCATTGCCGGTCTGCCGAAAGCGCCCTCCATGCTTAACCCCATCCGCTCCCCCGAGCGTGCCTTTGCGCGCCGCAACGTCGTGCTAGGCCGGATGCTGGAAACCGGCAAGATCACCCAGGCCCAGTTTGACGAAGCCTCCAGGATGCCGATCAAGGCCCGTTACCACGGCGCCGAAGTGACCCTGCACGCCCCCTATCTGGGTGAAATGGTGCGCCAGAAGATGGTCGAGCAGTTTGGTGAAGATGCCTACACCATGGGCCTGCATGTCTACACCACCGTCTCTGCCGAACGTCAGCGGGCGGCCAGACAGGCGCTGCTGGATGGCGTCTTTGCCTATGACATGCGCCACGGCTATCGCGGCCCGACGGCGCAGTTGTGGAAAGCGGGTGAAACCAGCTGGGATTACGAACAGATCGTCGCTCACCTTGGCAAACAGCCCACTTATGATCCACTGATGGCGGCGGTCGTGACCAAGCTCGGTGACCGCAGCGCAACGCTGGTGCTGAAAAATGGCAAGGAAGCGGAGCTGGGCTGGAACGGTATCAAATGGGCTCGCTCATTTATTACCGACGACCGTCAGAGCTACGCCCCGAAATCGGCGCGTGATGTGCTGAAAGTCGGTGCCCAGATCTGGGTGCGGGAAGAGGGTGAAGAGCTGCTGCTGGCCCAGATCCCGGATGTGAACGCTGCGCTGGTTGCCATGAACCCGAAAAATGGCGCGCTGGAAGCGCTGGTCGGCGGTTTCAGCTTCGAACTCTCCAAATTCAACCGGGTCGATCAGGCGCGTCGCCAGATCGGTTCCAACATCAAGCCTTTCCTCTATGCCACCGCGCTGGAGCATGGCTATACCCTGGCATCGCTCATCAACGATGCACCGATCAACCAGTGGGATCCGTCAAAAGGACCCATGTGGCAGCCCAAGAACTCCCCGGCAGTCTATGATGGCCCCACCCCGCTGCGTCTGGGTCTGGCCAAGTCCAAAAACGTGATGTCGGTTCGACTGATGCGCGCTATCGGTCTGGATACCTATATCGACGGTCTGACCCGCTTTGGCTTCCCGCGCGACTTTATCTCTCCCCATGAGTCGCTGGCGCTCGGTGCTGCCGAATTCACCCCCCTCGAGGTGGTGCGTGGTTATTCGGTACTGGCCAACGGCGGCTTCCTGGTGACCCCTTACTTCATCGACAAAGTGACCGACAGCCTGGAGACCACACTCTATCAGGCCAATCCTGCCATCGCTTGCACCAGCTGCGAACAGCCGGCCGCGCCCGAGCAGAGCACACTGCCGGAGCCAACTGTTGATGGATCAGCGCAAGATGGCACGCAGACCCCTCTCGCGCCGACCATAGCCCCGCATACCATCAGTGCCCAGAGCGCGTTCCTGATCACCGACACCCTGAGCACCGCAATCTGGGGTGGCAACGGCTGGCGCGGTACTGGCTGGCGTGCAGCACGTGACCTGAAACGTCACGACATCTCCGGTAAAACCGGTACCACCAACGAATCGCGGGATGCCTGGTTCTCCGGCTACACCCCGGATATCGTCGCCACCTCCTGGATCGGTTTTGACAACCATCAGCGTGGCCTTGGCCGTGCCGAGTTTGGCGGTGGTGCCGCGCAGCCTATCTGGATCGACTTTATGAAAGTCGCCCTGAAAAAACTGCCCGAGAACAAGATGCCGGTTCCCGAAGGGATCATGACGGTGAAGATTGACAGCGAAACCGGTCTGCTGGCGACCGGTGGCGGCACCGACGAATACTTCAAGGAAGGTACCGAGCCGACCCGCTACGCAGCACCGAGCTCGGATGGCAATCAGGTCTACGGCGGTGACAACCCCGCAGTGGAAGGGCCTGTCTCTACCGACGATATCTTCTAAGCCGCTCGCGTGGCAGAAGCAAAACCGGCAGCCAGGGCTGCCGGTTTTTTTATTGGGCCAACTGCTTGGTCATCAGCGTGGCTATCGAGGAGGCCAGCTCGTTGAAGCAAGGGCGACGCACCGAGTAGTGGCGATAGAGCAGCGAGATGGTGCGTCCCGGCACAGGATCGACCACTGGCCGATAGCTGACCCCACCCTCATCATGATCGGCAGGTACGGCCAGCTTTGGCACCAGCGTCATGCCGCTACCGGCGGCTACCATGTTACGCAGGGTCTCCAGACTGGTGCCCTTGAACCGCTGATCTTCACCGATACCGCCGGCAAAACAGAACCCCATCGCCTGATCCCGCAAGCAGTGGCCATCGGCCAACATCAGCAACTTCTTGCCCTTGAGATTGCCAAGCGGCACCTGCCTGGCCTGGGCTTCGGGATGATGGCAAGGCACCGCCAGCCACATCGGCTCGTGGTAGAGCTGGATTGAGCCAAATCCCTCCATCCCCGGCATCTCGGCCAGAATGACGCAATCCAGCTCCCCCTCTTCCAGCCGCTTGAGCAGGCTTTGGGTCTGCTCCTCGTAGAGGTAGAACTCCAGCTGGGGAAAACGCTCACGCAGGGTCTGGATAATACGGGGCAACAGATAGGGGCCCACGGTCGGAATAAAACCGATATGGATTTCTCCGGACATCGGCTCGGAGAAGTGCTGACCGATGCTCTTGAGCTCGCGGACCTCCTTGAGCACCCGACGCGCCTGATGGGCCATGGCATCGCCAGCAGGGGTAAACAGCACCTTGCGCGAGGTGCGTTCGATCAGAATAACCCCGAGTTCATCCTCCAGCTTGCGCAGCTGACCACTCAGGGTGGGTTGACTGACAAAGCAGCGTTCAGCGGCTTTGCGAAAATGTTTTTCCTCATCCAGCGCCACCAGATATTCGAGATCGCGAAGATTCATACAGCAAGAGTCCTGCCTGGAAAATGGGCCATCAGCATGCACAATATCGTCCGGCTGGACAAGTCATCCGCTCGCGGTGAACCTCTCTGGCTACCGCTCCAAAACAGAAAAGCCCGATCACCTTGCGGTAATCGGGCTGTTTGACTCGCCGAGGGATTACACCCTGAAACGGCGCACCATATCCTGCAGCTGGGTAGCCAGATGGTTCAGCTCGTTGCACGCCTGAGCCATCTGGGTGGCACCGGCGGCCACCTCTTCGGAAGCATGGCTGATATTGACCACGTTGCGGTTGAGCTCCTCGCTCACCGCCCCCTGCTCTTCGGTGGCCGTCGCAATCTGGATGTTCATGTGGGAGATACTGCTGACCGAGCTACTGATCTGGGAGATGGACTCGCCAGCTTCCCGTGCGGTAGCAACCGTGGTGTTCATCAGCTCCTGGCTCTGTTGCATGGTACTGCTCGCCTGCTCGGCACGCTGCTGCAACTCGGCAATGATGGTGTTGATCTGGGAGGTGGAGTCCTGAGTGCGCTTGGCCAGCGTACGCACCTCATCGGCCACCACCGCAAAACCCCGTCCCTGCTCACCGGCACGAGCCGCTTCGATGGCGGCGTTGAGCGCCAGCAGGTTGGTCTGCTCGGCAATGCCGCGGATCACCTCCAGTACCATGCCGATATTGCGGCTGTCATCACCCAGCTGGCGGATCACTGCGGCGGTGCTCTCGATGGCACCGGCAACCCGTTCAATCCGCTGAATGGAGTCATTCACCGTCTTGGCACCAAACTCTGCCGTTTCGCTGGCCGAAGTGGCGGCACTGGCGGCATCACTGGTATTGCGAGAGACCTCCTGAACCGTGGCCTGCATCTCGTTCATCGCCGTCGCCAACTGGTTCAGCTCATGTTGCTGGGCACTCATATTGGTGGCTGACTGGCGTGCCACCGAGCTCATCTCTTCAGTAGCAGAACTCAATTGCACCACAGAGCCCGAGACTTCGCTCACCAAGGTGCGCAGATTGGTCTGCATCTCGCCAAACCCTTTGGCGAGGGTCCCCAGCTCATCGTTATTGAACTGCTGCATATCGATGCGGGAGGTGAGATCACCGGATGAGACCCGGCGAGTCTGTTCCAGCAACGCCAGCACCGGGTTGCGGATCTGGCCGGTCAACAGCCAGGCGATCACCACCACAAAGCCCAGCGTCACCAGACTGACGATGATACTCATGGTTCTGGCGCTGCTGTACATAGCAGCAATATCTTTCACCATGACATCGGCAATTTCGTTATTGATCTCTCGCAAGCGATAAGACTTGGCCCCCACCTCTTCCAACGCGGCGCGGGTTTCGTTCTTGCGCAAACTTCTGACCCGTTCCAAATCGCCAGCCGCGAAGGCGCTCATCAGTTGTTCATGCACCGAAAAATACTTGGCACCTGCTGCGATCGTCTGTTCATAGACCTGCTTCTCTTCGGCCGTACTGAATGGCAAAGTCCCATATTTCTGAGCGGCCTGCTCGAACTCCTGTTTAGCCTTGTTAAAGGTCGCGGTGCGGTCGCTGACCTCCTGCATATCCTTGTTCAGCCCCCCGATCACCTGAGCCAGCTCTGAACGGCGCGCATCCAGAATGGCGACATGCATCTGACTCGCCAGACGAGTAGAGGGCAGCATATTGCCGGTAATGGTTTCGGTATCACCATAGAGCTTTGCCAGCTGGCTACTGGAGAACCAGGCCAGCCCCAACACCAACAGCGCCAGAATGGCAAATCCGGCGCTCAGTTTCTGGCCGATAGACATGTTTTTGAACATATGAGGGCTTCCTTGAAATGAGTCTGCACTCCCGCAAATCCCCCGGGAATGGTCATATAGAGCATAGCCTGCACCCGGAAAACGGAAGGATTTCATACCGTTCCCCTGATGGTCAGGCTATCGGCGCCAGACTCGCTTCCTGAAGCTTCTCCAAATGAATCAACCCGCGTTATCCAGCAGAGTCAACAGATGCGCGCGCAGACCGTCCGGATCACCCAGAAAATCGGCCACGCGAATAGCCGTGACCCGACCGTTGTGCATCAACCCGAGGGTTGGATAGCCCTGACCGCCGAGCCGCTGCATCCAGCCTTGGCTGGCTGCCAGATGTGGCAGCAAAGGGGCCTGCAGATAGGCTTGCTGAAATGCCTCGGCAGCAATCCCCTGCTCTGCCGCCAGCGTGGCGAGAAACGCCGGTTCACCAATCCAAAGCCCGTCCTGATAGTGGGACTGCTGGATCCGGTGCAACATGGCCAGCCCATCGCCCCCCAGAGCCGTGACGGCCAAGACCGCTCGGATCGGCTGCTCGGAGTCCAGTAGGCTCCCTTCCCGTAGCAACAGTTCATTGAAGTAACGCTCGCCAAAATGCTGGCCGGTCAGCGCTTCGATCCGCTGATCATGGGGACGCACATAATCACGCAATGCCTCGCCCATCGGCTGACGGCGGCTGCCCAGCCAGAGGCCGCCCGCATGCAGCTCGATCTTGAGTCCGGCAAGGGTGGCTGCCACCTGCAACAGGGGGGCGGCACCGTAGCACCAGCCACAGAGCGGGTCATAGACATAATGGAGGGTGGTTTGTTGTTCGCTCATCGTCATTCTCGCTTCAATCTTGGATAAAAAACCGGGCCCTGGGGCCCGGTAAAAAACACAGGGAGAGCAGGCTCAGTGGCTTACCACTTCATCTCGCCGGTATTGACCTTGGCGCCGATGGCCAGACCATCGTCAACCGGCAGTGCCGGATAGGCTTTCTTCAGAGCCTCGATCAGCTCGCCAGAGTTTTTCGCCTTAGCCAGCGCCTGCTCGAAACGCTGTACATAGTCACGGGTAAAGGTCACTGCGGCAGTGCCTTTGGGAACAGTCCCTAGGAAGTGACCCGGCACAACGCGCTCGGGTTTCAGTGCCAGCAGGTTATCCAGCGCCTTGACCCAGTTGCTGCGGGCCGCTTTGGTCTGGCTGTCCGCCATCCAGACATGCACCCCGTGGTAGACCGGCACACCACCAAAAGCTGTCTTGATGGAAGGGGCCCAGAGGTAGGCATTCGGGGTGTTCATCTCTTTGATCTCGATCTTCTCGCCATCCAGCGTCAGGTGGCTGGCAGTCATCACTTGCGGCACGGTCAGGCTCTTCGGTGCGCCCTTGCCCAGGATCGGACTCCAGTAGCTCAGCTTGGCATCCTTGGTCTGGTTGATATGGTCAACCACATGCTGGTCAGCCAGCACTTTGACATCCGGGAACGCGGCCATGACCGGCTCCAGACCGAAGTAGAAGTCGGGGTCACCGGCACTGATATACACAGTGGTCAGCTTCTTGCCGCTCTTCTTGATCATGTCCACCAGCGCCTGACCATTTTGCACGTCGAACTGGGCATCGATCAGGATGGCCTCCTTGTCACCGGTCACCAGTGAGGAGGAGACCGGGAAGATCGCCTTCTCGCCAGGGTTGTAGACGGTCACGCTCAGGGGGGCGGCTAGGGCAGCGCCACTCAGCAGGGTGGTAGCCAGAGTCAGGTTGCGGATCAGGGTGTTGTTCATCATCTATTCCTCATTAAGTATTCGGGGGTTCATTTGATGGACAGAGTGTATTGGATCGACTAAGTTGCAAATACAGCGTAAAAAGCGCATCACTGTTGCATATATCGAACATATAGAGAGCCATAGATGGATCGACTGACCGCATTGCGGGTCTTCGTCAGCGTTGTCGAGCAGGGGAGTCTGAGCGGCGCCGGGGAGAAACTGGATATGTCGCGCGCCATGGTGTCGCGCTATCTGGCCGAACTGGAGAGCTGGATGGGCGCCCGCCTGCTGCACCGCACCACCCGCCGTCTGAGCCTGACCGGGCCGGGAGAAGAGGCACTGAACCGGGCCCGCGCCATGCTGGCGCTCGGCGAGGAGATGGAGCAGATCGCAGTGAAGAGCGATGACGCCCCCAAGGGGCAACTGCGCATCACCAGCAGCTACTCCCTGTCAGAAGCCTTGCTGGTCGGGGCAGCCAACGACTATCTGGCGCAATACCCGGGAACGGCCATCGACATCCTGCTGCTCGACAGAACCGTCAATCTGGTGGAGGAGCGGATCGATCTGGCGGTGCGCATCACCAACGACCTCGACCCCAATCTGGTGGCGCGCCGTCTTGGCACCTGCCACTCGGTGGTCTGTGCCAGCCCGACCTATCTGGCCCGTCATCCGATGCCGCACAAGGTGCAGGATTTGGCGCTGCACAACTGCCTCACCTACACCTACTTCGGCAAAAGCCTGTGGGAGTTCAATGGTCCGGATGGCCCCGAGTCGGTGCCGGTCAGCGGCAACCTGAGCGCCAACATCTCCAACCTGCTGCTGGAGGCGACGCTGGGCGGCGCCGGGATCAGCCTGCAGCCGCTTTACTCCGCCCAGCCCTATCTGGAGCGGGGAGAGCTGGTGCCCCTGCTGACCGACTGGCAACCGAAGCGACTCGGGATCTACGGGGTCTATGCCACCCGCAAACAGATGTCACCGCTGCTGCGCAGCTTCCTCGACTTTCTGCTGGCCCGCATGGCGGCCGATCCCGTCTGGCAGGAGGTGAGTCCTCCTCACAGCCGAAAATGAAGAAGGGGCCGCTGCGGGCCCCTTCTTCATCTTCATCAGTTGATCAGGCTTCAAATCCGAATGGTTCTGAGTGCGGCGCTTCCTGCTGCGCACTCTCGTCGAGGAAAATATCCCGATAAGCCACATAGATGGAGTAGTTGAGCGCCGGGATCACCACCAGCAGACCCAGCAGCAGCAGCGCCGCGCCAAACAGCAGCAAAATGGCTGAGAGCAGCCCCCACCAGAAGAAGGGCCACATATTGCGCCAGCAGCCAGCGAAGCTCAGCCGTACCGCCTGGATGATGCCGATATCGTGGTAGTAGATCAGCGCAGGAGCAAAGGTGACCCCCATCAGCACGGGAACAATGAGCAGCATCCCCACCAGCAACACCAGCAGCAGTTGCTGCAACTGGCTCGCAGAGACCACCATGCTCTCGGGATCCTGAGTCAGCAGCGGAAGCAGCCCCCACATGGAGAGCAGACCGAGACAGACGAGGCCCACCAGACTGAACAGCAGCAACACCAGCAGACCGCCGAGCATCAGCGGGGTCAACTTGTGGCGAAAACCGGCGAAGAGATCGGTGAACTGCAGCGGCTCACCCCGATAACCCCGAGCGGCGACCGCCACCCAACCCGCGCCCCACACCATGTAAAGCAACTGGGAGATGAGGCCACCCGCCGGCAGTTGCTCCAGCAGCATGCCCACCATAAACCAGACCAGCACCATGGCCACGCTGATCCCCATCCCCTTGTTGAAGATATCGAACCCGCTGCGAACCCAGACCCAGCCACGACCTGTCGTGTGCCGGGCAGGTGTGGTGCGCAAAGGGGGTAATCCGTTCATATCGTCTCCTCGGAGTGTCGGTGGCATCAGTGCCGGAAGCCGATTCTAGAGCCAGGGCGGGGGCGACTCAATGGCGATGCGGCCCCATCACGACATAAAACCTGACGCAGCGATGCACAAAAGGGGCGTCAGCCACGTCCCACCTCTGGCTGCCCCGACCATAACGAGGCACAATCTGCCCCCTCCCCCGAGCGTCACAGTGCCGGGTAATGGAGTGTCATCCCGCCATCCCGGGCGTTTTAACATCGCGTGGTATCGTCATGAGAGTTGTTTGTTGTCTGTTGTTGTTACTGGCCAGCCAGTCGGCCCTGGCCGAAGGTTTTATCAGTCGCCTGCTCAACCATCCGGTGCCGGGTGGCGTTGCGGTGATCCCTCTTGGCGCGTCTGTCACTGCACCCACGGCCCGCTATCACGACAAGCCTGTGCTGGTGGTGCGTGAAGACAATCAGTGGATAGCTATCGTCGGCATCTCTCTCAAAAACCCGCTTGGGGCCCAACAACTGACCACTGGTGATGGCCGCACGCTCGGCTTTACCGTCACCCCCAAGCACTACCGCGAGCAACACATCAAGCTCAAGAACAGCCGTCAGGTAAACCCGCTCGCCGAGGATATGACCCGCATCAACCGCGAGCTGGCGGAGCAGACCCGCGCCTACCAGACCTTCAGCCCCAACCAGCCGAGCAACCTGATGTTCGACAAGCCGGTCAACGGCCCCCTCTCCAGTCCGTTTGGCCTGCGTCGCTTCTTCAATGGCGAGGAGCGCAACCCCCACTCCGGCCTCGACTTCGCCGTGGGCGCCGGCACCCCGATCAAATCCCCCGCCGCCGGCAAGGTGATCCTGATCGGCGACTACTTCTTCAACGGTAACACCGTCTTTGTCGACCACGGTCAGGGACTCATCAGCATGTTCTGCCACATGTCGAAGATCGATGTGAAGCTGGGTCAAAGCCTGCCGCGCGGCGGCATCGTCGGGCGAGTCGGTTCGACCGGTCGCGCCACCGGCCCCCATATGCACTGGAACGTCAGCCTCAACGACACCCGGGTCGATCCCGCCATCTTTATCGGCGCCTTCAAGCCCTGAATCGGCAGAGTCCGTTAACAAAAAATCCTCTAACAAAAAGTCCGCTAACAAAACAGGCAGCCCATGGCTGCCTGTCTGCTATCTGCACGTCGTACCTGATTGTCTATCCGGCCAACGCGTGGGCACCGGACTCCCGACGCATCGCCCGCCACATCACCAGCACCAGCAACGAGCTGCACGTTGGCAATGCCAGCCAGACCCCGGGCACACCCCACAAGGTCGAGAATCCCCACAAGAAGCCACCGATCAGCACCAGCTTGCCGCCGGTGAGCAGGGAAGCGATGCGGGCCCGATTGATGGCCTGAAAATAGGTGGCCCCCACCAGCAGCAGGCCTTCCATCGGCAGCCCCCAGAAGTAGAGCCAGATCCCGAGGCTCGCCACCGGCAGCAGGGTGGCATTGTCACCGGCAAACAGATAGACCGCCGCCTCCGGCCACAAATAGAGCGGGATCATGCCGCACAGAGCAATCCCCAACGTTACCCCGAGCGCCAGATTGCGGATCCGCAACACCCGCCGCCAGTGACCGGCCCCCGCGTTGAAGCTGGCGATGGGCTGGATACCCATGGCGATCCCCTCGAACACCAGATAGAAGAAGGCCTCGGTGTAGCTGATCACCCCGTAGGCGGCCACATGCAGCGAAGTGCCTACCGCCAGCAGTGCCTTGTTGTGCAGCGCCAGCACTACCGACAGATAGAGGTACATCAGAAAACTGGAGATCCCGAGTCGCACCGTCTCGCCCATCAGCCGCAGATCGGGGCGCAGGGTGTCCCAGCCGATCCGCAACTGGCTGCGCGGCGTGAAGAAGTGCCACAGACAGGCGAGGCCCGTCACCGCCTGGGAGATCATGGTGGCCGTCGCCACCCCGGCAAGCCCGAACGGGAACACCACCATCAGCAGATAGTCGAGCAGCACGTTGAGCAGCCCCCCGACCACCATGATGATGGTGACAAACCCGGGGCGACCATCGTTGCGCAGCAGCGAGCTGAACGCCATCGACAGCACCGAAAAGAAGCCAAGCCAGGCGTAAGCCTGCAGATAGGAGAGACCGGCGGTGAAGATCTCCCCTTCAGCCCCCATCCAGGCCAGCATCGGCTCGCCATAGCGGATCCCGATAAAACTGAGCAGCAGCGATGTCAGCAACACCATCACCAGCGCATTGCCGACGATATGGCGGGCTCTGGCCGGATTGCCTTGCCCCAGATAGAAGGAGACCAGCGACGAGGCCCCCATGCCGATGAGGGCCCCCACCGCATAGAGCACGGCGCAGATGGGGTAAGCCAGCATCAGACCGGCCATGCCATCCTGACCCAGTACATGGCCAACGAAGATGCCATCGATGGTGACATAGATGCCGGTGATCAGCATGGCCGCCACGGTCGGGGTTACGTAACGCCAGAAAAGGCGAGATAGTGGGGCTGTGCCCAGATCAACAGCTGACATATTCGACTCGGTGGAGAGAGTGCGGCCGGGATCATAACGAAACGGCAGCCCGACTTCCTGCTATTTGTGTTATGAATCATTAATATAGACTTCTTTACCCGCCTCCCTGCCCTGTTTTAGGCTAGGGCCACCTCTTCTGAACGGAAACGAGCCTCATGTTGCAACGCCTGCTCACCCTCTTGCTGCTCTCCCTTATCTTGTTGCCGCCAGCCGTACGCGCCGACGATGCCATTGACCAAATCGAAGCGTTGCTACAGAGCGTGCCCAAGAGCGACACCCCGGAAAACCAGAAACTGCGGGAGAGTTACCAGCAAGCGCTGCAATTTGCCAGAGAGGCCGAGCGCTACCGGGAGCAGAGCAAGGCCTATCAGCAGATCCTCATCGATTACCCCAAGGAGTCGGCGCGCCTCAAGGAGAGCCTGCACAACTATCAGCCCGCCGATCGCCCGCCGCTGACGAGCCTCAAGGAGGAGGCGCTGCGTCAGGCCATTGGCCTGAGCAGCAACCGCCAGCTCAACCTGCGCAAGGAGCGGCAGGGGGTGATGGACAGCCTCAACCAGCTGGAAAGCACCGGGCAGGAGTACCACCTGCGAGTGGATGATCTGCGCAAACAGCTGCAACTGACCCGCAGCCAGCTGGAGCGGCTGAGCTTCAGCAGCGAATCGGATCGCCAGCAGGAGGCCCAACTGCTGCTGACCAGAATGAAGGAGCAGAGTCTCTCCGACCGGATCCAGATGCTGGAGCTGGAGCAGCTCTCGGCCCAGCAGCGCAACGATCTCGGCAAACTGAAACTGCAGGAGCTCAATCTGGCCATCGCCGATGAGGATGAGTGGCAAGCCAGCCTGCTGACCCAGCAGAACCAGCTGCGGCGGGAGAAGACCGAGCAGGCACTGGAGGAGAGCGAGCGGCTGCGCAAACAGCTCACCACCGACATGCCGCTGCTGCTGGAACAGCAACAACAGAATCAGGCGCTCTCGATCCAGCTCGGCACGCTGGAGGATCAGATTGAGCGGGTGCAGGACGAGCAGCGCAGCGTCGACAAGAATCTGTTTGAACTGAATGAGCTGGTCAACTCGGTGCGCGAACAGCTGGAGTGGCTGCAGATCAGCAACGCCTACGGCGAGAACCTGCGCAGCAAACTCTCCGATCTGCCCCCCCTGTTCCCCCTCGACAAGCTGGAGTCCGCCATCGTCAACGCCCGCATGGCCAAGTACCAGTACGAGAGCGAGCAGGATGGCCTCAAGGATACTCGCCAGTTGCGCGACAAGCTGCTGGCCGAAGAGGAGGTGACGCTGGATCGTCCGCAATTGTCGGTGCTCGACAACCTGCTCAAGGCCCGTCGCCAGCTGCTGACCCGGCTCAACGACGCCTCTGACACTCTGATCCAGGAGCAGACCCGGCTCAAGCTGCTCTACAGCCGCCAGAACAGCAAGATCGACGAGATCCGCGAGATCAGTGCCAGCCACCTGTTCTGGATGCCGGATGTGCGCCCCTTTACCCCACAGGTGATGCTCGGTATTCCTGCTGCGCTGACGCTGGCCTTCAACCCGGACAACTGGCTGCAACTGCCCTATGCCATCGCTGAGAACAACCCGCTGAGCCTCACTCTGGCTGGCATTGGTCTGCTGGTGCTGGCCTGGAGCTGGTTCAAACTGGCCCGTCATCTGAACCAGTATTGCGACCATATTGCGCCGCGGATCGGCAAGGTGACCCAGGACAAATTCAGCCTCACCAGCCGCTTGCTGCTGCGCTCCCTGCTCGCCTCGCTCCCCTTGCCCGCCATGGTGCTGATGGTGCGCGGCCTGCTCGAAGGGGCCTGGCAATATCCGTTTGCGGTGGCGGTGGCGCGTGGCCTTGGCGAGATCTGGTTTCTGTTGCTGGCGCTGGTGATGGCCCGCCATCTGACCCTGGAAAAAGGGATCCTGATCCACCACTTCCGCTGGCCAAAAGAGCGGGTGCAGCAGGTTTGGAACCAGTTCCGCACCCTGCTGCTGGTGCTGATCCCGAGCTTCTTCGTACAAGGGATGGCGAACAGCTATCAGGAGCACGCCTTTTACGACTCCCTCGGCCGGATGGCCTTCATGATCGGCGCACTCTGGTTGTTGCTCTTCTTCGCCCGCCTCAACCGGGAGCGGCTGCCGCTCACCTGGGGCCAGAGCGACATGACCAAGCCCCACCTGCTGCACCACTTCATCTGGAACAGCCTGATGCTGGCGCCACTGCTGGCGGTGATCGGAGCCCTGTTTGGCTACTTCTACACCTCGCGCATCCTGCTGCGCCAGCTGGAGCTGAGCCTGCTGATGGGGCTGGGTTGCCTGCTGGTTTACTATCTGGCCAGACGCTGGATGCTGATCCAGCGCCGCCGTCTCGCCTTCGAGCGAGCCAAGAGCAAACGGGCCGAAATCCTGGCCCAGCGTGGTCGTGACGACAATCAGGAGGAGCTGAGTTCGGAGATCCCCGATGTGGTGGAAGAGACCGAGCTGGATCTCGATACCATCAGCGCCCAGTCGCTGGGACTGGTACTTCAGCCTCACCAGCCGCTTGCTGCTGCGCTCCCTGCTCGCCTCGCTCCCCTTGCCCGCCATGGTGCTGATGGTGCGCGGCCTGCTCGAAGGGGCCTGGCAATATCCGTTTGCGGTGGCGGTGGCGCGTGGCCTTGGCGAGATCTGGTTTCTGTTGCTGGCGCTGGTGATGGCCCGCCATCTGACCCTGGAAAAAGGGATCCTGATCCACCACTTCCGCTGGCCAAAAGAGCGGGTGCAGCAGGTTTGGAACCAGTTCCGCACCCTGCTGCTGGTGCTGATCCCGAGCTTCTTCGTACAAGGGATGGCGAACAGCTATCAGGAGCACGCCTTTTACGACTCCCTCGGCCGGATGGCCTTCATGATCGGCGCACTCTGGTTGTTGCTCTTCTTCGCCCGCCTCAACCGGGAGCGGCTGCCGCTCACCTGGGGCCAGAGCGACATGACCAAGCCCCACCTGCTGCACCACTTCATCTGGAACAGCCTGATGCTGGCGCCACTGCTGGCGGTGATCGGAGCCCTGTTTGGCTACTTCTACACCTCGCGCATCCTGCTGCGCCAGCTGGAGCTGAGCCTGCTGATGGGGCTGGGTTGCCTGCTGGTTTACTATCTGGCCAGACGCTGGATGCTGATCCAGCGCCGCCGTCTCGCCTTCGAGCGAGCCAAGAGCAAACGGGCCGAAATCCTGGCCCAGCGTGGTCGTGACGACAATCAGGAGGAGCTGAGTTCGGAGATCCCCGATGTGGTGGAAGAGACCGAGCTGGATCTCGATACCATCAGCGCCCAGTCGCTGGGACTGGTACGTGCCCTGCTGATGCTGGGCTTCACCATGCTGGTGGTGGTGCAATGGTCTGATCTCAACTCAGCGTTCAGCTTCCTCAGCAATATCGAGGTGTGGCAGGTGAGCAGCAAGATTGGCGGCATCGAGCAGCTCTCGGCCATCACCTTGCAGGATCTGATGCTGACCGCCTTCGTCTTTATCCTGACCGTGGTGACAGCCCGCAACCTGCCGGGGCTGATGGAGCTGACCCTGCTGCAACATCTGAGCCTCTCCCCGGGAACCGGCTTTGCCCTTACCACCACCAGCAAGTATCTGGTGATCCTGATCGGCGCCCTCACCGGCTTCTCCATGCTTGGCATCGACTGGTCGAAGACCCAGTGGCTGGTCGCCGCCCTCTCGGTGGGGCTGGGTTTCGGCCTGCAGGAGATCTTCGCCAACTTTGTCTCCGGCCTCATCATCCTGTTTGAAAAGCCGATCCGGCTCGGTGACACTGTCACCATCCGCGATCTCACCGGCACCGTCACCAAGATCAAAACCCGGGCGACCACCATAGTGGATTGGGATCGCAAGGAGATCATCGTGCCCAACAAGGCCTTCATCACCGAGCAGTTCATCAACTGGTCGCTCTCCGATGCCATCACCCGGGTCAAACTGCGGATCCGTATCGGCCTGACCCGGGATCCGAAACTGGTACAGCGCATTCTGGAAGAGTCCATCCAGGCATCGACCCTGGTGCTGGAGACGCCGACGCCCGAGGTGTTCCTGATCGAATTTACCGACTCTGCGCTGATCTACGAGATCCGCCTCTACGTCAACAACATGGATCACCGGATGCCCATCACCCACGAGGTTCACTCGCTGGTGCTGGAGAATATGCAGCAACAGGGGCTTACCCTGCCCCATCAACAGATCGACATTCACCTGAGCCGCGGCTGACCCGCGAGGTAGAAGGAGCAGAACATGCAGATTATTGCCCACCGTGGCGCCAGCGGTCTGGCACCGGAGAACACCCTCAAGGCGATGGCCAAAGCGCTGGAGCTGGGAGCACCAGCCATCGAGATCGACGTACAGGCGGCCGATGGCGAGTTGTGGGTCTTTCACGACCGGCGGCTGGAGCGCTGCACCAACGGTAAGGGAGTATTAACCGAGCAATCGCGTTCCTATCTGGAGCAGCTCGATGCCGGTGAGGGAGAGGTGATCCCGACCCTGTGGCAGGTGATGGAGATCATCGCCGGACGCTGCGAGCTGCATATCGAGCTCAAGGGCGCCCATACCGCCGACGCGGTGGCAACCCTGACCCGACGGGCAGAAGCCGAGCTTGGTTTTACCCCCAGCCAATGGGTGGTTTCTTCCTTCCATCACCCGGAGCTGGCCCGCTTTGCCGCCTTGCGGCCCGATATCCGGCTCGGCGCCCTGACCGCCAACCTGCCGCTCAAACTGGCGCAGTTTGCCGACGAGCTGGGAGCCTGGTCACTCAACTGCGACGTGGATTTTGTGGATCAATCGCTGGTTGCAGATGCCCATCGCCGCGGGCTCAAGGTACTGGTTTATACCGTTGATTATCTTGAAGATTATGAAATGCTCGCCAGCATGGGGGTCGATGGAATCTTTACCAATCGACCGGATCGCTTTCTGACGCAGTGAGTGGGCGATACGCGTATGGATAACCACTGATTTAAGCACTAACTTTAAATAGCTGACCGGGATACAAAGAGTTCAACTTCAGCCGATAAGAACAGGCTCATAACAATAACTAGTTTCCAACACTCAGACTGACGCTCACAAGGATGTAATTATGAACTTATCCATTAAAAACAAGCTGGTCCTGGCTATAGGTATCATCATTCTGGTGATCACCGGCCTGCAGGTCTGGTACAACACCTCACAACTGCGCAGTGAAACCCAACGACTGGTCTGGAATATCATCGACGAAAGCTCGATGGCCAACGTCAAGGGGATCTCCCGCTGGGTCGACTCCCGCATCAGCATGGTCAGCACCACCAAGGAAGCATTCACCAAAGAAGATGAGCCCATTAGTCATCTGGCCTAGTCCATGAATGCCGGTGGCTTCGACTTGGTCTATGCCGGCACCGCAGACGGCAAGATGATCCAGAGTAAACCCACCAACCTGCCTGCCGGTTATGATCCCCGTCAACGTCCCTGGTACAAGGATGCGATGGCAGCAGGCAAGCTGGTCATCACCGCGCCCTATGCCGATATCTCCACCGGCCAACTGATCGTCACCATCGCCGAGCCGTTCCAGCGTGGCAACACCCAGGGGGTCATCGCCGGAGACGTCTCTATCAGCGCCCTTATCTCGGACATTCTGGCGGTTACCACCGAGGGCACTTACGCCATGCTGGTCGACAGCAACGGCACCATCATCGCGCACCCCGATGCCTCCATGAGCCTGAAACCCGCCACCGCGCTGGCCCCTGAGTTGACCGCATCCTACATCAACCAGATCGCCCATGACGGCATGATCAATGAGCTAATGATCAGCGGCAAGAAAGAGGTCTTTGACTTCAACGCGATCCCTAATACCAACTGGTATTACGGCATGATGGTGGATGACGAAACCGCCTACCAGTCGGTACGCAGCATGGTCACCTCCTCCCTCATTCAGGGGCTCATCACCATACTGATCGTGGCTGGCTTCTCCTATGTTGCCATCAACGGCTCGCTGGCCCCCCTGAAAACCCTGGGCGAGGCGATTGCCGATCTCTCCCGTGGCAACGGCGATTTGACCCGCCGCATCAAGATCGAGCGTGAAGATGAGGTGGGCGCGGTTGCCAAGCACGTCAACACCTTCATCGACCGCATCCATGTGATGGTGCAGGATATTTCCAACTCCTCCGGCCAACTCAACCAGCAGGCCAAGTCCTCCCACAGCATGGCGGAGAAGGCCAATCAGGGGCTGGCACGCCAGCAAAACGAGATCTCCCAGATCGCCACTGCGGTGCACGAGATGTCCGCCACCGCGATCGAGGTGGCCAGCAACGCCGAGCAGACCGCCGAAGCAGCCCGCAGCTCTTCCAGCAGTTGCGAGCATGGCAAACAGGTGATCGCCCGCAACCAGCGCTCCATCACCGATCTGGCCACCCAGGTGGAGCAAGCCTCCAACATCATTCAGGAACTGGAGAAGAACGCCCAGGAGATCAACACCATCCTCTCCACCATTCAGGGCATCGCCGAGCAGACCAACCTGCTGGCGCTCAACGCCGCCATCGAAGCGGCGCGTGCCGGTGAACAGGGCCGTGGTTTCGCGGTGGTGGCCGATGAAGTGCGCGTCTTGTCACAGCGCACCCACAGCTCGACTGTCGAGATCCGCAGCATGATCGAAACCCTGCAGCGCAATACCCAGGGTGCGGTCAGCACCATGCACGAAGGCCAGCAGTTGGCCCAGAACAGCGTGGATGACGCCAACAACGCCACCCATGCGCTGGAACAGATCACCACCTCGATCAACCAGATCTCCGACATGGCGACCCAGATCTCCAGCGCAGCCGAAGAGCAGCGGGCCGTCACCGACGAGGTAAGCCGCAACATTCAGGCGGTCAAAGATGTGTCGGACGAACTGGCAGTGGATGCAGACAGTTCGCGCCATCTCTCTGAACAACTTAAAAATATTTCGGGTGAACTGAGCAATCAGGTCGGCATGTTCCGCATTTGAGCATGAGTAAAAGGGGCCGCACAGGCCCCTTTTATTTTTCTAAATAGCGCTTAATTTTCAGTGATTAATCTCATAATACCCGCCAAATCCCCGGCCCTGAAATCCTTGTGATTCATCTGGATTTATCCAATCCCCTCCGTAGCGGTCGCCACAATTCGGATTATTTATTTTTATCCAAATTAATAAATGCCAATAATTCTCATTAAAAAATTACAATAAAAAACTTAAAATTTTTTTCGTGAGTACCTAAAAAGAGAGGTGATTCGCATTTTATTGAAAGAAAACTACGTACAATCCAGAAGTTAAAGTACGCGTAGCAAGGTGTTCAACTGCTCAGTAACACCAAAAAATGGCGATAATAACGACATTTTCATCCAGGGATTTGGGTGTTTTATAGAAAAATAACCAATAAAAATGGAATAAAACCTAGCAGTTTGACTTGCATCAAGCCTGAATTTTTTTCATAGAGCAAAATCGTGCCCAGCAAATCTATCCCTAAGGAGGCAGATGTGGATATTATCAAGACCGATGTTGCCATCATCGGTGCCGGTGGTGGTGGCCTGCGTGCCGCAATCGCCATTGCAGAAGCCCACCCGGAGCTGGAAATCGCCCTGATTTCCAAGGTCTATCCGATGCGCAGCCATACCGTGGCCGCCGAAGGTGGCGCCGCAGGCGTCGTGCGTGATGACGACTCCCTCGAAAACCACTTCAATGACACCGTCTCCGGTGGTGACTGGTTGTGTGAGCAGGACGTAGTCGAATACTTCGTCAACAACGCCACCAACGAAATGATCCAGCTGGAGCACTGGGGTTGCCCCTGGAGCCGCAAGCCGGATGGCAAGGCCAACGTCCGCCGTTTCGGCGGGATGAAGATCCCGCGCACCTGGTTCGCCGCAGATAAATCCGGTTTCCACATTCTGCACACCCTGTTCCAGACCTCCATCAAGTATCCGACCATCAAGCGCTACGATGAGCACTTCTGTCTGGATCTGATCGTGGAAGATGGTCGCGTCCAGGGCGTCCTGACCTTCGATATCCAGAACGGTATCACCCGCTTTATCCAGGCCAAATCCGTGGTGCTGGCGACTGGCGGTGCCGGTCGCGTTTACCGCTACAACACCAACGGTGGCATCGTCACCGGTGACGGCATGGCGCTGGCCTACCGTCACGGCGTACCGCTGCGTGATATGGAGTTCGTCCAGTATCACCCGACCGGTCTGCCGGGCACCGGCATCCTGATGACCGAAGGTTGTCGTGGTGAGGGTGGCATCCTGCTGAACAAGGATGGCTACCGCTACCTGCAAGACTACGGCTTGGGCCCGGAAACCCCGGTTGGCCAGCCGAAGAACAAACACATGGAGCTGGGTCCCCGTGACCGTCTCTCCCAGGCATTCTGGCAAGAACAGCAGAAAGGCCGCGTGATCCAGGGCCCGATGGGCGACGTGGTTCACCTCGACCTGCGCCACCTCGGCGAGAAGTACCTGAAAGAGCGTCTGCCTTTCATCTGCGAACTGGCCAAGGCCTACGTGGGTGTGGATCCGGTCAAGGAGCCGATCCCGGTACGTCCGACTGCCCACTACACCATGGGTGGTATCGAAACTGACGGCAAGTGCGCAACCCGCATGCCAGGCCTCTACGCCGCTGGCGAGTGTGCCTCCGTCGGCCTGCACGGTGCCAACCGTCTGGGTTCCAACTCCCTGTCCGAGATCGTGGTATTCGGCAAGGTGGCTGGTGAACAGGCAGCCGAATTCGCGGCAACCCAGCAGCACGGCAACACCGAAGCGCTGGTCGCCAAGGCCGAGCAGTTGATCAAGCAGCACCTCTCGCTGATGGATATCGACGGGACCGAAAACCCGGCCGACATCCGCAACGAACTGGGCATGTCCATGGAAGCTGGCGTTGGTATCTACCGTACCGAAGAGCTGATGCAGGGCACCATCGACAAGATCAACGAGCTCAAAGCCCGTTACAAGAAGATCAAGATCAACGACAAGTCCTCTGTCTTCAACACCGATCTGCTGTACGCCATCGAACTCGGCTACATGCTGGACGTGGCCGAAGCCATGGCTCACTCCGCCATCAACCGTAAAGAGTCTCGTGGTTCCCACCAGCGTCTGGACGGTTATGAGGAGCGTGATGACGTGAACTTCCTCAAGCACACTCTCTCCTTCTATGCACCGGAAGGGGCCCCGACCATCGATTACTCCGATGTGAAGATCACTAAATCCCAACCGGCAAAACGTGTGTACGGTTCCGAGGGTGAGAAACAAGACGAGGCTAAGAAGAATGGCTGAGATGATCGAAATTGAAATCCTGCGCTACCGTCCGGAGCAGGATAACGAGCCCTGGATGCAAACCTTCCAGGTGCCTTACCTCAAAGAGATGTCCCTGCTGGATGCGCTGCAGTACATCAAGGATCACCTGGACTCTACCCTGAGCTTCCGCTGGTCCTGCCGGATGGCGATCTGCGGCTCCTGCGGCATGATGGTCAATGGCGTACCCAAGCTGGGTTGCAAAACCTTCCTGCGTGACTATCTGCCAGGCAAGATGACCATTGAACCGCTCAACAACTTCCCGATTGAGCGTGACCTGGTCGTCGACATGTCCGATTTCATCGAGAAGCTGG
Source organism: Aeromonas sp. QDB62 (assembly GCF_027705695.1). Lineage (NCBI taxonomy): Bacteria > Pseudomonadati > Pseudomonadota > Gammaproteobacteria > Aeromonadales > Aeromonadaceae > Aeromonas > Aeromonas sp. QDB62. The sequence goes on from NZ_JAPDCD010000003.1 coordinate 21,302, forward strand.
AGAGCATCAAGCCCTACATCATCCCGAACGAACCGCGCAGCCTGTGCGATGGCGAGTACACCCAGACTCCGGCTGACATGGCGAAGTATCACCAGTTCTCCATGTGCATCAACTGTGGTCTGTGCTACGCAGCCTGCCCACAGTATGGCATCAACAAGAAGTTCACCGGTCCGGCGGCACTGGCTCTGGCCTATCGCTACAACGCCGACAACCGCGACAGCGCGTCCAAAGAGCGGATGAAGATCATCAGCCAGGACGAAGGTGTCTGGGGTTGTACCTTCGTGGGCTATTGCTCCGAAGTGTGCCCGAAAGGCGTGGATCCGGCCGCAGCCATCCAGCTTGGCAAGGTCGAGAGCGCCAAGGACTACATGATCGCCATGTTCAAGCCAGATTGAGATCAGGAATGAGACCATGAACAACACCAATAGCAAACGTAAGCCTTACGTCCGCGAAATGAAGAAAGACTGGTGGCTGAAGAATGCCTTCTACACCGGTTACATGATCCGTGAAGGCACCAGTATCTTCGTCTCCATCTACGCCGTTGTGCTGATGTGGGGTCTGATGCGTCTGGTTCAGGGTCAGGAAGCGTTCAACGGCTGGCTGGAATCCCTGCAAAGCCCGATCGCCATCCTGTTCCATGTCATCGCACTGGCGGCGTGCCTGTTCCATGCCAAAACCTGGTTCGCCCTGGCGCCGAAAGCCATGCGTATCTTCCGTGGTGAAGACCTGGTACCGGAGAAGCCGATCGTTCTCGCCCAGTATGTGGCGCTGGCGGTGGTGTCCCTGCTTGTCCTGATCATCGTGGCCTGAGGAGAAATCAATGAGACGTTCTGACGAACCAATTTACTGGGGTCTGTTTGGTGCGGGTGGCATGGTCGTTGCCATGCTGCTGCCGGTCATTGTCCTCATCACCGGTCTGCTGGTACCCATGGGTATCATGGACGTGGAAGCCATGAGCTATGACCGCGTGCACGCGTTCGCCAGCTCCTGGTGGGGGGCCTGCATCCTGCTGGTGATCATCGCCCTGCCAATCTGGCACGGCATGCACCGTATCTACCACGGTCTGCACGATCTGGGGATCCACACCACCAAGCTGCACCACTATGTATTTTATGGCTTTGCCTTCCTGGTATCTGCCATTACCGTCGGCCTGCTGATGGTGCTGGTACTCCAGTAATCACATCTGACTGATTGACCAAACCGGGCCTCGAGCCCGGTTTTTTATTGTCCCTGATTAACCAAGAGGGCCAGCCGGTTTGCACCGGCTGGCCCTTTGTTCATCTGCTCCCCCTGAGTGGTGCCAGCTCTTCGCCATTACTCCATCGGTGGCAAGAAACGGCGCATCACCTCATCCCCATGCCCTCCTTCCTGAAACGCCACCAGCGCCTGATTGAGGGTATTCACCAGCTCATGGGCGCGGGGGGAGCCCTTACTCACCAGCAGATAGAATCCCTTGCGGCTGGGCAGGGCGAGGTTGAGCAACCCGCTCTCGCTGCGGTAGATGCCAAGGCTGAGACCACTCACCAGCGGTTCGATTTCACTCGGTAAAAAGTCGCAGCGATCCCGCCCCATCATGTCCAAAGCCTGCTGCAACTGCTTGACCCGGCGTGGCTCTTGCGCCAGCCCATAGGGGGTGTAGTTGTAGCCAATCACCCCGCACACCCGGGAGCGGTTGACCGTCTGCAAGTCCGGCGTCTCGGGAAAGCGGCGCTTGAGATAGAAGAAACCGAGGTGGGTGTAATAGAGCGGCACGCTGTAGAAGGCAAACTCGGCCCGCTCCGGCTTGTAACTGGCATCCCAGGTGAGCTCGCACAGACCGTTCTGGCGATAATCCGCCAACTCCTGCTGGACCCGCGCCCAGGGCAGATAGCGGATCTGGTGCGATAGCCCGCTCTGTTGCAGCGCATCAAGCACCAGCGTAGTGGCTGAGCCGGTCAGGCGGCTGGTATCGGGCACACCGTCCTTGCGCTCCCAATAGGTAAAGGGGGCCCACTCGTTGCCCTCCCCCAGACAGATCTTCACTGGCGGCTCTTGCCCCCATAGCGCGGGGGACAAGATGGCCATCGCCAATCCCGCCCACCATGTTTCCGCTCGTTTCATCTCCCGCTCCCGAACTGTTTATCCCTCTTGCAGCTTAGCCCAGAAGGGATAGCGCTCACTTTGCAGGGGCGCTTTCATGCCACAACGCCAGCAAATTGGCCGGAATGGCACCATAACGAAGCTGCGGCGTCTGGTGCCAGTCAGCCAGCTTTTGCAGGGCTTTCGCCAGATCCTGTGCAAGGGTGCGGGTCACTCTCACCCCGGCTTCCAGATAGAGGCTCTTGATCTCGAAGATCCCCTGCTGGCGATGGGCCTTGGCATCCATTCTGCCCACCAGCTTGCCGCGATGGAGCAAGGGCAACACGAAGTAGCCGTACTGGCGCTTGGGGGCCGGGGTATAGCACTCGATGCGATAGTCGAAGTTGAACAGTTCACTGGCCCGTTTGCGATCCCACACCAGCGGGTCGAATGGCGACAAGGCGGTGGTATGGGTTGCCTTGAGACGGCCTTCCTCTGCCTGCACCAGCTCATCAGCCAGCGAAGAGTGCACAAAAGCGCCGTGCTGCCACCCCTCCACCCGCACCGGCAGCAGTTCACCCTCGTCCGCCAGCTGATGGAGCAAGGCATCGTATTTGCCGCGCCGCAGCCGGTAGTAGTCCGCCACCCAGCCGGTTTTGACCAGCCCCAGCGCCCGGCAACTGGCGCGCACCATATCCCGCTGCGCCTGCTCGACGCTCGGCAGATCCCGCTGGTCGCTCCACTCGGAGATGACCCGCTCGGCGAGATCATAGACCCGTTGAAAGTTGCGCCGCTCCCGCACCATCAGCTGGCCGGTAGTAAACAACACCTCCAGATGACGTTTCTCCGGCTTCCAGTCCCACCAGCCGTTCCCCTTGCCGGTTGTGCGTTCAAAATCGGCCGCCCGCACCGGGCCATGCTGGCGAATGCGCTCGATCAGCTGGCCAATCTCCTGCTGATGGGTAGCGAGCCAGTTGGCCGAAAACTTCCAGCCCATGCCAGCGGGATCGAGCATCCGGTGGCGCAGCAGCCGATAATCCTCGCGGGGCACAAAGCAGGCCTCATGAGCCCAGTATTCGAAGATCTCGCCGTCGGCCAGCAACTGCTCCAGCCAACGCGGTTCGTACTGTCCAAGCCGGCTAAAGAGCACCAGATAGGGGCTGCGCGCCACCACCGAGATGGTATCGATCTGCAGCAACGCCATGCGGCGAATGGTGGCCAGCAGATCGGCCGGGGTCGCCTTGCTGCGACGGGGGGCGAGCAGCCCCTGCGCCGCCAGTTGCAGATGACGGGCATCTTGCAGTGACAAATGGGTAATCGACATCAACAACCGCTCCCTGGTATCTGGCCATCGCGCGCCCGGCGGATGGCCAACAAAACTGGGGGAGGCCCCACGCTGGCACGCCTCCCCTCCTTGTGTGCCTGCGCCGCTATGAGTGGGCCGGGGGCAAGACCAGCTGATTGACCACCAGCATGATCTCTTGATAAGTGGCCTCTACCGTCTCGGGGGTCGGCTCCAGAATAAGGTCATCGGCATAGCCGTTGATAAGCGAGGTGATCTGGCGCGCCAGTCGCCGGGCATCGCCCGCTACAAACTCGCCGCTGTCGATCCCCTTTTGCAGGATCTGCTCCAACACCTCGCGCCACGCCAGAATGATTTTGCGGTAGCTCTCGGCAAACACAGGGTCGCGCAGTGACTCGTTCCAGGCATCCAGGTAGATGGCCCAGGAGGCATCCTGACTGGTCGGCAGGTTGTCCCGCACAAACAGCGGCAACGCTTCGCGGGCGGGTAGCGGCAGCAACCACTCCCGCTGCTCGGCTATCTCCTGATAGGTGAAACGCTCCACAGCGCAGAGGCAGAGCTCTTTCCAATCCTTGAAGTAGTGGTAGACGTGGCTGCGCGCCAGACCGGTACGTTCGGCAATATCACGGGTTGACGATGCCGCCATCCCCTTCTCTCGAAACAGGGCCAGTACGGCCCCGATGATCATCTCTTTACGCTGTTCTGCTGATGGGCGTGCCATCTGACCTCCTGCGATATCAATCGATCTGCTTGACTTTGAGCAGTCGCTCAAACAAAATTTGAGCACTCGCTCAAACTTAGCGTTTCCGACATCTTAGGAGATAACCCATGACAACACCAACCACTTCGGCAGCCAGTTGCGACGAGCAGGCCATGCCGTTGCCACACTCGGCCGGTCGTTCGCTGGGGGCAATTGCACGGGCCAATCCCCTCAAGCTGGCGGGCACCTTCTCGCTGGTGGCCCTCGAAAACATCCTGCTGGTGGTCTATCCCCTGTTCGCCGGTTTTGCCATCGACGCCATCGTCAAGGGCCAGTGGTGGCAGGCTTCAAGCTACGCCCTGATCGTGCTGCTGTTCTGGCTCATCGGTGCCCTGCGCCGGGCGGTCGACACCCGCACCTTTACCCATATCTATGCGGCACTGGCGGTGCCGGTGATCCTGACCCAGCGCCAGCAGCAGGAGGGGCAATCCACCATAGTGGCGCGGGTCACTCTGGCGCGGGAGTTTGTCGACTTCTTCGAGAAACATATCCCGATCCTGGCCACCAGCCTGATCTCCATCGTCGGTGCGGCCGTGATGCTGATGGTGATCGAGTTCTGGGTCGGCATCGCCTGCATGGGGGTATTACTTCTGTTCGGCCTGCTGCTGCCCGGCTTTTCGCGCAAAAACCAGCTGCTGCACGAGCGGCTCAACGATCGGCTGGAACACGAGGTCAAGCTGGTCACCCATGCCCAGTCAGCCAGCCTCTCCCGCCACTACCGCGCGCTGGCCTGGCTGCGCATCCGGATTTCGGATCGGGAGGCGCTCGCTTTTCTGGCGGTCGGTATCAGCGCCTCCCTGCTGTTCCTGCTCGCCATCACCATGCTGATGGCCCAGCCCCAGGTCTCGGCAGGCCATGTCTATGCTGTGATGACCTACCTGTGGAACTTCGTCACCAGCCTGGATGAAGGGCCCGGTCTGGCCGATCAGCTGGCCCGGCTGCGAGACATCGGTCGCCGGGTCAATACCGCCCAACCCGATTGAATGATTTGACATTTTGTATCTGTAACCGGAGTAGAAGATGAATCCGACCACCCTTTGCCAACGAGCGTTAACCATGTGCATCAGCTGTTTTTTTCTCGCCGCCTGCGGCCCCAAGATGAGCGACTTTGAGCCCAACACCAGCTACTGGTTCAAGGAGAAACCGGCAGAGGAGAGTGCCCCGCTGGCGCAAGACATGAAGGTGGATATAGCCATCGTCGGCGGCGGCTACAGCGGCCTCTCCAGCGCCTGGCATCTGGCCAAGGCCAACCCGTCGCTCAAGATCGCCATCTTCGAAGCCAAGCAGGTGGGCAGCGGCGCCTCGGGCCGCAACGGCGGCATGGTGTTGCCGGGCTCCGAGGTGATGGACCTCTATGAAGAGGGGGAAGCGAGCAAGCGCCACTACGATCTCACCGTCGCCTGCATGCACAAGCTGCAGGCGCTGGTCGCCTCAACCGGCGTGGAGGCCGACCTCAAGCTTGATGGCTATGTGGAGGCGATCCTCGATGAAGAGGATATCCCCGAATACCGCGACTATGTGAAAACCGCCAATCGTCTCGGCATCCCGCTCCAGTACTGGAACGCCGATACCACAGAGGCAAAACTCGGCACCGATCGCTACGTGGGGGCGGTCTACGACCCCAATGGCGGTCAGGTTCACGCCATGAAGCTGGTCAACGCCCTGCGCAAGGCGGTGGAGCAGGCGGGCGTCACCATTTATGAGCAGAGCCCGGTGCTGGGGATCAAGGAGGGCAAGCAGATCGAGCTCAATGTGGCCGACAAATACAAAGTAACCGCCGACAGCATAGTACTGGCGACCAACGGCTATACCTCCAAGCTTGGCTACTTCAGCGGGCGGGTATTTCCGGTGCACGCCCAAAGCGCCGTGACCGAGCCGCTTACCCGGGATCAGCTCAACGCCATCCAGTGGCAGAGCCGGATGCCCTTCTATGACACCCGCAACATCCTGTTTCATCTGGTATTGACCCCGGATAACCGCATCGTCATCGGCGGCGGCAATGCCGAGTACGTCTTCAACGACGGCCTCAACTACAAGGGAGACCTCAACCGGGTCAGCGAGATGATGATGACCGAGCTGGTGACACTCTATCCGGCCCTCAAGGGGATCAAATTTGAGCAGGTGTGGGACGGGGTACTCGGCATGACCGGCGACAGTACCGAAGCGGTGGGCGTGATGGGGGATCACAAAAACATCTACTACGCCCTCGGCTACAACGGCCACGGCATCAACCTCTCCTTCCTGTTTGGCGACATCGTGGCCAGTCTCTATCAAGGCAAGGATCACCCCTGGTTCAACCACGCCGAGCAGACCCTGCCGATGTGGCTGCCGCCGGAGCCATTCAAGTCAATCGGCGTCAAGTCCACCCTGATGTTCTATCACTGGCAGGATCGCGGCTATCTGGAGCCATAACGCGCTATGTATCTGCCAGCCTGCGGTTTGGCCCGTAGCACTGACATCCATTTTCCATGGCTGCCCGACACACTGCGGGGTGATAGAGCGGGCAGCATGGGTTGGCAACAGCAACCGACGTTTGACAAGAGACGCCAGCATTGCTGGCTGACAGTGAATTAGCTAAATCTCGCGCGAATTTTTTTACTATCAATGGAGAGTCAACATGCGTGCATTTCCGGTACTAAAAGGCACTATTTTTTCGCTGATCGCGTTGAGTGGCACACTCGCTACCAACGCCTTCGCCAACGATGAAAATATCGCCCGGTTTTACGATGACAATCAGAGTTACTGGGCTCAGTTCTTGCCCAACGTAAACGCCAGCCTCAATAAAGATATTGATGTGGATGTCGCCGTCATCGGCGGTGGATATACGGGATTATCTGCCGCATACCATATCAAGAAGTCCAATCCGGCCAGCACTGTGGTTATTTTGGAAGCAAAGCGGGTCGGCAATGGCGCATCTGGCCGTAATGGCGCTCTGGTGTTGGCGCAAACCTATAGCGAAGGCGGCTTTGTGATGGGTGATCACAAAGCGAATCATAAAGAAATTTATGACATCACCGTCAATAGCATGCACCGGATTAAGCGGTTGGCCGAATCGACCGGCATTGACCCGGGGTACGTACTCAATGGCCAATCCTTGGGGATTTTTAACCCTGAAAATCTGGATGATGCCAAAGAGTATGTGGCTCAGGCCAAAAAACTGGGCATGCCGATTGAATTGTGGAGCAAAGAGAAAGCCGTAAATATGCTCGGCTCACCAGCGCTGATCGGTGCGGTATATGATCCCAATGGCGGCATGGTCAACCCGGGCAAGCTGGTCGCCGCGCTCAAGAAACTGGCGGAAGATGCCGGGGTCGTCATCTATGAAAATAGCCCGGTGCTGGAATATGAAGAAGACGGCAAGCTGATTTCATTGCCAGTCAAGGTCAATGACCAACGCTATGAAGTTACCGCAAAAAATATTGTCGTGGCAGCCAATGCCTATGCCGGGAAGACGCTTGGCTTCAAGCCTGATGATATTGAACCCTCTCACACTCAAGTGGCAGTCACGGCCCCACTGACGGATGCGCAATACAACAGCATTGGCTGGAAAAACAACATCTCATGGTATGACGACCAATATGCCGGAACGGACAGTGATGCCACCTACCACATGGTCATGACCGCTGACCATCGCATTGTTATTGGTGGTGGTAGCGTCGAATACAATGAGGGGGATGACCTGCAGTACCCCGGTGATTTGAAAAAGATTGAAGCTCAAATCTCCAAGCGTATTGGTGAGCTCTATCCATCAATAAAAGGGATAAAAATTGAAAAAACCTGGGACGGGATAATTTCAGAAACCACAACCAAGAATGAAATGATCGGCGTCACCGGTACGAATCAGAATATTTATTATGCCCTTGGATATAACGGCGGACAGGGCGTTAACGTTGCCTTCTTGTTTGGCGAGCTGGTCTCCAAGCTCTACAACAAGCAAGATGACAAATTGTTGAGCATCATGCTGGATAAATAACTGATAACGTTAAATTCAGGGCATTTAACTACTTCCTAAAACCATCCATCAGCAGGCACGCCTCAGGGCGTGCCTTTTTGCAATACCGCTACATCGGCGTGGGGGAAGCTGAGCTCGGCCTGCCAGCTGGCGGCCAGCACCCGAAACGATGCCTCGGCAAAGAAGACGATGTGGGTCGGGTCGTGGCGATAGCGCCAGTTTTTGAACCGCTCGTCACTGAGCACCCGCTGGGTCTGCAACACCAGCACACCACCGGGTTTGAGGCAGCCCCACAACTGCTCCAGCACGGCACGCGGCTCGGCGATATGCTCGATCACCTCGGTACTGGTGATGAAATCGTACTGGCGCGTCAGCAACTCGGGAAAATCGGCGTAGAACTTGTCATACCCCGCCATCTGGTAACCCGCCTCGCGCCCCATCGCCACCAGCGCAGGGCCCGGGCCACAGCCAAAATCGAGACCACTGGCAGGCGTTGGCACCCGACTCAACACCTCGCCAAATGCCCGCATCAGAAAAGTGCGATAACGGGGATCATCCACCCGGTTGTCGTGACCGTCATAGACCGCCTTCTCCGCCGCCTCATCCAGATGATCCGCCTCATCCAGCCAGACCAGCTCGCACGCGAGGCAACGATGATAGCGCTTGCCTGCCACCGGCAGGGGATAACTGCGATGGCTGGCGCACAGGGGGCAGCAGACACTGGATGACATGGCGGTTCCTCTTGGGTGCTTCCTGTTGGATAACAGCGGCGCAGATTGCCTGCCCGTCGCGTCGCTGACAACTTTTTTTGCTGCTTAAGGGTTTCTTAAGTTTGGGCTTTTACTCTCAAACCATCGCAAGAGAAGGAGTCACCCATGACCATCGAGATCCAGGCACCCTACCGATTGCTGCTAGCTAAGTCCCCGCAGCAGGTCATGGCGCTGCAAACCTATATCCAGGCAGCCTACACCCTCGAGTTCAACGCCCGCATCCCCCATTTTCTCCCCTGCCTGCTGGGGCTCTATCGGGCGGACGGGACGCTGGTCGGTGCCTGTGGTCTCAATCATGCCAGTGAGGGGCCTCTCTATCTGGAACAGTATCTGGAGCAACCCATCGAGGCCGCCATCAACACCCGCCTCGGGGTCTATCCGGCACGCAACCGCATTATCGAAGTGGGCAATCTGGCCTGCAGCGAACCGGGCAATGCCCGCCTGATGTTTGCCGCCCTCTGCCGCATGCTGTGTGAAAACGCCCTCGACTACGTGGTCTTTACCGGCACCGCCAAGCTGCGCAACAGCTTTGCCCGTCTGCAACTCAATCCGGTGGAGCTGGCCCCCGCACAGGCCCATCAGGTGGGTGCCGACGCCGATGCCTGGGGTGAGTACTACCGTTGCCAACCCAAGGTGATGGTGGGTGACATCAATCAGGGGCGCGAGGTGCTGGCCCAGAGCAGCCTGCTGCTCAATCTGCTGGCCCCCATGCCAGTGCTTTTTACCGATGCAACCCTGACCAGTGAGAAAAGGTGCGCCCAATGAGCCTGTTCGACGCCATCGCCAAACATGCCCACGAGGATCCGCAATCCCCTGCGCTGCTGAGCAGCCAGCAGCGCCTCGATTATCAAGCTCTGTGGCAACAGATCCAGCGTCTGGCCAACCAGTTGCAACAGCTCGACATCAGCCGTCTGGCCCTGCAACTCGATAACGGCCTGCCCTGGGCGCTGCTGGATCTGGCCTGTACCAAAGCAGGGATCGTAGTCATCCCGGTGCCCCACTTCTTCAGCCTTGAGCAGCAAGAGTGGTTGCTGGAGAGCAGCGGCGCCGATGCGCTGGTCGGCCCATATCATCAGGGGTGGCATGCCGCCGAGCCACTGACTCTGATCACCGGTCCTCATGTTGAACAAACAGTGCCGCTGTGGCGCCATACCCCGACCAATCGACCGGCGCTGCCCAAGGGCACCGCCAAGATCACCTACACCTCCGGCACTACGGGCCAGCCCAAGGGCGTCTGCCTGTCACTGAGCCAGATGATGGCGGTGAGCCATGCGCTGGCCGAGCGGGTCACGCCAGCCAAGGTGGAAAAACACCTGACCCTGCTGCCGCTGGCGACCCTGCTTGAGAACATCACCGGCCTCTATGTGCCGCTGCTGACCGGAGCCTGCAGCCGCATTCCGTCCCTCGGGGAGCTCGGCTTCACCGGCTCCAGCTCGCTCAATGGGGCCATGCTGGGGGAGGCGCTGCTGCGCTGGCCGACCCACAGTCTGGTGCTGGTGCCCGAACTGCTGCGTTTGCTGCTGGCACTCTGCACCAACACACCGGCGCTGACCCAGCAGCTCAAGAGCCTGCGCTTTATTGCCGTCGGTGGCGGCAAGGTGGCCCCCGACCTGATCAAACATGCCCGCCAGCTCGGCCTGCCGGTCTATGAGGGGTATGGCCTCTCGGAGTGTGGCTCCGTGGTGGCGCTCAACAGTCCGGATGCTGACAAGCCCGGCAGCGTGGGCCGCCCCCTGCCCCACTGTCAGGTCACCATCGCCAGCGATGGCGAAATTATGGTGAGCGGCAGCGCCATGCTGGGTTATCTCGGCAGCAGCGAACCGGCTCCCGAACAGATTGCCGCTGGCGAACCTTCTGCCATACAGATCGCCACTGGCGATCTGGGTCATCTGGATGATGAGGGCTACCTCCATATCACCGGGCGCAAGAAGAATGTCCAGATCACCGCCTTTGGCCGCAACTTCTCGCCAGAGTGGGTGGAAGCCGAGGCTCAGCTCTGCCCCGCCATCGCCCGCATCGTGGTCTTTGGCGATGGTCAACCCGCCAACGTGGCGCTGATCCAGCCCCTGCTGGGGAAAGAGGCGGATCTGCCACGCCAGATCGCCGGTCTGAACCAGCGGCTGCCCGATTATGCCCGGCTGCACCACTGGTTGCCGGTGGCACTGGATCAACATCCCGGGCTGCTGACCGCCAACGGGCGTCCCCGTCGCAACGAGATTTACCAACACTTTTCCCAACAAATTAGCCAATGCCTTACCGGAGAATCGTCATGAGCTTCTATCAGACTCTGCAACAAGCCACTGCCAGTGAGCGTGAGCATCTGTTCAACGCCCCCATCATCGAAGCCTGCCGCCGTGGCGACATCAGCCGTGACACCTATCTCGCCTTTCTGGCACAGGCTTACTACCACGTGCGCCACACAGTTCCGCTCTTGATGGCAACCGGCGGCAAGCTGGGTCAGGAGTACGAGTGGGTGCGTGGCGCCCTTGCCGAGTACATCGACGAGGAGTATGGCCATCAGGAGTGGATCCTCAACGACATCCGCGCCTGTGGCGGCGATGCCGAGGCGGTGCGCCACGGCCAGCCCGGGCTGCCCATCGAGCTGATGGTGGCCTTCCTCTACGACCAGATCCAGCGCGGCAACCCCATGGGCTTCTTCGGCATGGTGCAGGTACTGGAAGGCACCAGCGTGGCCATCGCGCTGACCGTCGCCGACCAGCTGAAAAAGGGTCTCGGCCTGCCACCGCAAGCGATGAGCTACCTGAGCTCCCACGGCACCCTGGATCAGGAGCACCTCAAGTTCTTTGAATCCCTGATGGATCGGGTCGAAAGTCCGGCGGATCAAGCCGCCATCATTCACTCGACCAAGGTGGTCTACCGCCTCTATGGCGAGATGCTCTACAACCTCACCGCCACACCGTAAGTCGGCAGCGGATCAGCAGACAGCAAAAAGGGAACCCACACCATGAACCTTGAAGGGAAACTCGTGCTGCTCACCGGCGCCAGCGGTGGCATAGGTGAAGAGCTGGCGCAGGAGCTGGCGGCCCAGGGGGCCCACCTGCTGCTGCACGGTCGCCGCGGTCCGGCGCTGGATCGGCTGTGCAAGTCACTGCCGCATCCCGAGCGCCATCAGGTGGTGCTCGCCGACCTCGGCTCTGCGCAGGAGCGGGCCAAGCTGTTGCAACACCCGGCGCTGGAGAACGGGCTCGACATCCTGATCAATAACGCCGGCTGCAACCAGTTTGCCTGGTTGGAAGATCAGAGCTTCGAACAGGTGGAGCGCCAGCTGCTGCTCAATATCGAGGCACCGATCCAGCTCACCCGGGTACTGCTGCCCAGATTGCGCAAGCCGGGGATCATCATGAACATGGGGTCGAGCCTGGGCAGCATCGGCTACCCCGGTTACAGCGTCTACTGCGCCAGCAAATTTGCCATGCGCGGCTTTAGCGAGGCGCTGGGACGGGAGCTCGAGGGCAGCGGCATCAAGGTGCTGCACTTCGCCCCGCGCGCCACCCGCACCAAGCTCAACTCCGAAGCCGCCTACGAGATGAATGCGGCGCTCGGCACCCAGACCGACAGCCCGCAAGAGGTGGCCGAAGAGGCCGTCATCGCCCTGTGCAACGAAACCCGCCGCAGCTGGCTCGGTTGGCCGGAAAAACTGTTCGTGCGGCTCAATGCCCTGCTGCCGGGCATTGTCGACAAGGCGCTGGCCAGACAGCTGTCAATTATCAAACGTTATGCCCGTCATCTTCAGCCAAGGACGACTGATACCAGCGCCAACAGTGCGCCACAACCAGACTTGTCCCGCCCGATCCCGACCAAGAAGGAGCATTAATATGAATTTTGTCCGTCAATCCGTGACCTCTTGTGCCATCGCCATCCTGCTGGGTTCCTCCTCGGTCATGGCCGCGGATGATGCCCTCGCGCCCATCCAGCAGCAGTGGGCCGTCTGCCAGTATCAACAGACCGGCAAGGCGAAAGAGAGCTGCCTCGAGACCCTGAGCACCCAGGCCGAAGCGGCCAGCGCCAAGGAGCCTTTTCGCGCCGATCTGCTGATCTGGTCTGCCATCGTCAAGAGCACCTGGGCGGGGGCCAAAGGGGGGCTGGGGGCACTGGGTCTGGTGAAAGAGGCCAAGGCCAAGCTGGAGCTGGCGCTCAAGCAGGATCCCAAGGCGCTGGATGGCTCTGCCTACACCAGTCTGGGCTCGCTCTACTATCAGGTGCCCGGCTGGCCGGTCGGCTTTGGCGATGACGAGAAGGCGGAGCAACTGCTCAAGCAGGCGCTGGCCATCAATCCGGATGGCATCGACCCCAACTTCTTCTATGGCGATTTCCTGCTGGATCAGGGTCGCAAGGCAGAGGCCAAAACCTACCTCGACAAGGCGCTGACCGCCCCGGCCCGCCCGGGCCGCGAAGTGGCCGATGAAGGGCGCAGAATGGAGATCCGCGAAAAACTGGCCAAGCTATAAATCCCTGATGGATCAAAGATCTATTTAAACTCTGCCCACCAGCTTGCATACTGGTGGGCAGCGTTGTTTATGCCACGGCAAGCCCTGGCGCTGAGCCACATCGCGACACCCAACAAACAGGGAGAAAAGAATGCGGATCCTGCTGGTAGAAGATGATGTGATGCTGGGGGATGGTATGCAGGATGCACTGCGCCATAGCGGCTACACGGTGGACTGGCTGCAACAGGGATTGCCCGCCCTGACGGCCCTCAAGAGCGACGAGTTCGCCGCCCTGATCCTCGATCTCAACCTGCCCGACATCGATGGCCTCAGCCTGCTGCGCAAGCTGCGCCGGGAGGGCCACCAGCTGCCGGTGCTGATCCTCACCGCCCGCGATGCGCTGGACGATCGGGTGATCGGCCTCGATGCCGGTTCTGACGACTACATGGTCAAGCCCTTCGCCCTGCAGGAACTCAACGCCCGCCTGCGCGCCCTGGTTCGCCGCAGCAAGGGGCAGGCCCAAGCGGTGCTGGAGTATGGCGATATCCTCATCTATCCCGAATCCCAGCAGGTCACCTATCAGGGGGAGGCGGTCAAACTCACCCCCCATGAATACAAGCTGCTGCAGGAGCTGATCAGCCAGAGCGGCCGGGTGCTGAGCAAGGATCAGCTGCAACAGAGCCTCTACGGCTGGGACGAAGGAGCCGAGAGCAACGCGGTAGAGGTGCATATCCACCATCTGCGCAAGAAGTTCTACAGCGACCTCATCCGCAATATTCGCGGGGTCGGCTACATCATTCCCCAGCTCGAACAGCCAAGCCGGACACCCGCACGATGAAACGTCCCCGCTCCATTCGCCGCTTTCTGCTCACCGGTATCCTGACGCTGGTGAGCCTGAGTCTCACCATCAGCGCCTTTATTGGCTACATGGAGGCGAGTCACGAGATGGAGGAGCTGTTTGATGCCCGCCTCGCCCAGTCGGCCCGCATCACCAACCAGCTGCTGGCCCGCTACATGGCCCAGCAGGGGAAACTGCCCGCCAACGGCACCGTCTATCAGGAGTGGGAGGCGCAAAATCCCGATGAGTGGCAAAAAGATCCCGGCCTCAACCTGACCGGCGAGGATCGGGAGATCACCCCTTACGGCCACGAGTTCGAACGCAATCTCTACTTCCAGCTGCTCGATGAAAAGGGCGGCCTGCTGCTGCGCGCCCCCAGCGCCCCGGAGCAGCCACTGGTCACCCTGGCCATCGGCTTCGACACGGTCGAAAAAGATCGTCACCAGTGGCGCACCTTCACCCTCTACAACCAGCAGGAGCAGACCTGGCTGGTGGTGGCGGAGCGGGATGACGAGCGCAGCGAACTGGCCAGCAAGATGGCCACCCTCACCATGCTGCCGCTGCTGATCACCCTGCCCTTCCTGCTGGCCCTGCTCTGGTGGCTCATCACCCGCGGGCTGGCCCCCCTGCGCCAGCTGGCCCAAGCCATCAGCGAACGTCACCCCGCCAACCTGAGCCCGCTCAGCCTCAAGGTAAGCGCTCAGGAGCTGACCCCGCTCACCAACGAGATCAACCGGTTGATGCTGGCGCTGGCGGAGACCATAGAGCGGGAGAAACAGTTCACCAACGAGGCGGCCCACGAGCTGCGTACCCCGCTGGCGGTGCTGCGCATCCACAGTGAAAATGCCCTAGCTGCCGAAGATGAAGTGAGCCGCCAACAGTCCCTGCACAAGATGCTGCAGGCCCTCGATCGCAGCGATCGGCTGATCCGCCAACTGCTGACCCAGGCCCGTATCGACAACCAGCAGGGGCTAGTATTGACCGAACTGGAGGTGGGTCACCTGCTGCAAGGCACCCTCGCGACCCTGGCTCCCATTGCCCTCAAGAAGGATCAGCAGCTGTCGCTGGAGTGTGAATTGCCGCTGCTGGTGATGGGGCAGGCCACCCTGCTCGACCTGCTGTTCAGCAACCTGATCGACAATGCGCTGCGCTACACCCAGCCGGAGGGCGAGATCAAGGTACGGGTACAGCGGGAGGGCAACCGGGTGAGGGTGGATGTGAGCGACAATGGCCCCGGCATTCCCGCCAGCGCCTTGCCCCGGCTGTGTGAACGCTTCTTTCGGGTCAATCCCCAGCAGGGGGATGGCGTCGGTCTCGGCATGGCCATTGTCTCACGCATCGCCCAGCTGCACGGCGCCGATCTCGATGTCCACAACCGTCCACAAGGGGGGCTGGAGGTCAGCGTCTGGCTACCGCTGCCACCAGAAAAATAGATGCCAAGGCGAGTTCGCCCACCATGGGGGCGGCTCACTCTTGGCGGCAGGCGGGCTGCACGGTAAAGGTTCGACTGGAATCCACCGGGCCCAGCTCCGCCAGCAGGCGGCGGCCCAGCAGCACCGGATAGATCATCTTGCTGCGATCCCGCAGGGTGAACCACTCCTCATACACCTTGTCCCCCAGACAGATGGACATGGTCACCGTTGGCCGCTGCTCCATGCCGCCTGCCCCGCGCACCGTCACGCTGCGCTCGACCCGCCGCTCGAACTGCTGTTTGACCAGTTTGCCGCTGTCGGCATCGGTCACCACCAGCATGAAGCGCACCCAGGACTTGCCATCCCGTTTGAATCTGGTGATGGAGCGAGCATCGAGGGAAGAGGTGAGCGCACCGGTGTCGAGTTTCATCTTCACCGCCACGCCGGTAGGCAAAATAAGTCCCTTCTCAATCCAGCCATAGCTGGTCGGGGTCTCTGCCAGCGCACTGCCACACAGTGCCAGCATCAGGGTCATTCCCACCATCATCTTGCCCATTTTACGGTCCTGCCTTGTCAATCCTGCGCCCAGATCTACCACAGTCGCCTCGGGGGTCAATCCGATTTATTTCAGTGAGTTGGATAATGCCGGGCGGATCAGAAGAGAGGCGACAAGGAGTGGCCAAACGGCGGCCCAA
Source organism: Aeromonas sp. QDB62 (assembly GCF_027705695.1). Taxonomy (NCBI): domain Bacteria; kingdom Pseudomonadati; phylum Pseudomonadota; class Gammaproteobacteria; order Aeromonadales; family Aeromonadaceae; genus Aeromonas; species Aeromonas sp. QDB62. Next base: position 37,538 of record NZ_JAPDCD010000003.1, read on the forward strand.
GCGGACGGGAATATCGATGGGGAGCAAGGCACCGGGCGGTGCTGGATGAAACTGGTGGTTAACCTCAGGTTGTGACGCCAAAGGCTACCACAACAGTGAGTGAATTATCAGTCTTGTTCTGACGGGATTTTTGCCTACACTGTTGTAAACCGGAGGGCCTGAAAACCACCGGTTTTTTTGCGCCTGCCGAAAATTTGCCACTGCAAAAGTGACTTTCAACAAGGCTCAATAAGGAATTTGTAATGCGTATCGAAGAAGACTTGAAGCTCGGTTTCAAGGATGTCCTGTTCCGCCCCAAGCGCTCTACTCTCAAGAGCCGTTCCCAAGTCAGCCTGACCCGTCAGTTCACCTTCAAGCACACCCAGACTCAATGGCAAGGCGTTCCCGTTATCGCCGCCAACATGGATACCGTCGGCAGCTTCGCCATGGCCAGAACCCTGGCTGGCTTCGAGATGATGACCGCAGTCCACAAACACTACAGCCTTGAGCAGTGGCAAACCTTCGTCAACGAAACCGATCCGGCGCTGCTGGGCCATGTGATGGTATCGACCGGCACCTCGCCCGATGACTTCACCAAGACCCGCCAGATCCTCGCCATGTCCGAAGCACTGCGCTTCATCTGCGTTGACGTGGCCAACGGCTACTCCGAGCACTTCGTCGAGTTTGTGCGCAAAATCCGTGACGCCTGCCCCAACCACGTCATTCTGGCGGGCAACGTGGTGACCGGCGAGATGGTGGAAGAGCTGATCCTCTCCGGCGCCGACATCGTCAAGGTCGGCATCGGCCCGGGCTCTGTCTGCACCACTCGCGTCAAAACCGGCGTCGGCTATCCGCAGCTCTCTGCCATCATCGAGTGTGCCGATGCGGCCCACGGCCTCGGCGGCCAGATCGTCGGTGACGGCGGCTGCACCTGCCCGGGCGACGTCGCCAAAGCGTTCGGCGGCGGCGCCGACTTCGTGATGCTGGGCGGCATGCTGGCAGCCCACGAAGAGTGCGGTGGCGAGATCGTCGATGTGAACGGCGAGCCCTTCATGAAGTTCTACGGCATGAGCTCCTCCAGCGCCATGGACAAGCACGCAGGTGGCGTTGCCGAGTATCGTGCCTCAGAAGGCAAGATGGTGCTGCTGCCCTATCGCGGCCCGGTCGAAAATGCGGTGCGCGACATTCTGGGCGGCGTGCGCTCCACCTGCACCTACGTCGGCGCCAGCCAACTCAAGGAACTCACCAAGCGCACCACCTTTATCCGGGTACGCGAGCAAGAGAACAACGTCTACGGCAAGGAGTAAACCTGGTTTATCTGCTTTACCGCCAGCTTAAAGAGATCAACAAAGCACACACCACCTTTATCCGGGTACGTGAGCAAGAAAACAACGTCTACGGCAAGGAGTAACCTGCCACAGACCGCCGTCACGCGCTGACGGTTAGAAGCCAGCCAACCGGTGTGCTACCCTGCGCACCGGTTTTTTTGCATCTGGGATCCCGAGCCATGACCACTCCTCTGCCCCCGTTTGACTGGGATATCTTCTGTTGTGTCGTCGACAACTTCGGTGACATCGGCGTCACCTGGCGACTCGCCCGTCAGCTAAAGCGGGAGGGAAAGCTCCCCACCCACGGCAATGATATCCAGGTGCGGCTCTGGGTGGACGATCTGGCCAGTTTTGCCCGCATCTGTCCGGGACTGGATCCGGCGCAAGATGGCCAGTGGGTCGAGGGCATCTATATCCAGCACTGGCATGAAACCCTGCCCGCCGATGCCACACCGGCCACCGTGGTGATCGAGGCCTTTGCCTGCGAGCTGCCCGCCCCCTTTATCGAAGGGATGGCGAGCCAACCCAAGCCCCCCTGCTGGATCAATCTGGAGTACCTCTCGGCAGAGAGCTGGGTCGAGGATTGCCACGCCCTCGCCTCGCCCCAGCGAGTGGGCAACCAGAGCCTCAACAAATATTTCTTCTTCCCGGGCTTTACGGCTAAAACCGGTGGCCTTTTGTGCGAGCAGGGGCTCATCGCCGAGCGGGAACAGTGGCAACAGGATAAGGCTGGCCTTGCCGCCTACTGGGCCAGCCTTGGATTGCCAGAACAACAAGATAACGAGCTGCGGGTCAGCCTCTTTACCTACGAGAGCGATGCGCTGGTAACTCTGGTCGAGAGCTGGTGCCAGAGCGCCACGCCCGTCACCCTGCTGCTGCCGCTGGGGCGCTCGCTGCAGGATGTGCTGCGCGGCGCAGGCCTTGAAGGCGCCATCACCACCGCCAAGGCGGGGGATCTGCTTCACTCGGGCAACCTCACCATCAAGCTGCTGCCGATGACCGATCAGGCCGGTTACGATCGGCTGCTGTGGAGCTGCGATCTCAATCTGGTGCGCGGGGAGGACTCCTTCGTGCGGGCCCAGTGGGCAGCCCGTCCTTTCCTCTGGCACATCTACCAGCAGGAGGATGAGGCTCATCTGGTCAAGCTGGAGCAGTTCCTCGACCACTATCTCGCTGATCTGCCCGCCGAATGTGCTCAATGGCTGCGCCGGTTCAATCTGGCCCTCAATCGTGGGGAAGAGTGCAGCGAACTTTGGGCCCAATGGTCCCGATATAGCGCCATTTGGCAGCAACATGGGCGAAGCTGGTCACAGAAGTTGCTACGGGACGGGGATCTCGTCACTCGGTTGGTGAAATTTTTAGAAAGCCGTATATAATCTGGCAGTTTTTATCCGTCCGTTTCACGAACAGGAATTTTTTACATGAAAACCGCACAGGAAATCCGCGCTGGTAACGTAGTCATGATCGGCACCGAGCCGATGGTGGTTCAGAAGGCTGAATTCAACAAATCCGGCCGTAACTCCGCCGTGGTCAAAATGAAGCTGAAGGGCCTGCTGAACGGCAGCGCGACCGAGACCGTCTTCAAGGCCGACGACAAGCTGGACGTAGTTCAGTTGGAACGTAAAGAGTGCACCTACTCCTACTTCTCCGATCCCCTGTATGTCTTTATGGACACCGAGTACAACCAGTACGACGTAGAGAAAGATAACCTGGGTGACGTGCTGAACTACCTGGTAGACGGCATGGAAGACATCTGCGAAGTGACTTTCTACAACGAGAAAGCCATCTCCGTAGAACTGCCGACCACCATCGTACGCGAAGTTGAGTACACCGAGCCGGCTGCCCGTGGCGACACCTCCGGTAAAGTGACCAAGCCTGCCCGTCTGAAAGGCACCACCTACGAGCTGGCTGTTGCCGCCTTCGTAGAGATCGGTGACAAGATCGAAATCGACAGCCGCACCGGCGAATTCAAGCGTCGCGTCAACTAATTGACCGCAATGCGTTGAATGAAGAAAGCGAGCCACCGGCTCGCTTTTTTTATTGTGGGCTCTCCCGGCGGCTGTATTCTGTACACCAACATGGCTAAATGGTGCCATGCATGCCAACTCTTGCCCGAGTGATACCCCATATGACATTGACCACCAAAATCCTCTTGCTGCTGGCCACCTTGCTCCTGCTGGCGCTCTCGGGCTGGCAGCCTTATGACAGGGCAACCTGGCTGATGGAGGTCGCGCCGGTGATCATCACCATCCCATTGCTGCTGCTGACCCATCGCACGTTTCCCCTCACCAGCCTGCTCTATCTCTGCATCTTCCTCCATGCCATGGTCTTGATGCTGGGAGGCGCCTATACCTACGCCCGCGTGCCGCTCGGTTTCGAACTGCAACAGTGGTTGGAACTTGGCCGCAACCCTTATGACAAGATTGGTCACTTCTTTCAGGGGTTTGTGCCCGCCCTGGCCTGTCGGGAGATCCTGCTGCGCGGCGGATATGTACAAGGAGGCCGCATGCTGGCGTTTCTGGTGGTCTGCGTGGTGCTCGCCATCAGCGCCACCTATGAATTTATCGAGTGGGGAGCGGCACTGGCGCTGGGTCAGGGAGCCGACGAGTTTCTCGGCACCCAGGGAGACCCCTGGGATACCCAATCCGATATGTTCTTCGCCCTGATCGGTGCCGTAGCCGCCCAGTTGTTGCTCTCGCGCCTGCACGACAGGCAGCTGAACGGTCTCTCTTCACACCGCCACCGATAGGGGAGCACGCAACCTCTCCCGAACGGCACGAGACTCCCCCAGCGGGGGAGCCTCCTCTCAAGAAAATCCCGCTGCCGCCGCTAACCCAGATAACCGGGGGAGCATACTATGGCCAGATTATCCTTATCACTGCTGTTATTGACCTTGCTGGCTGGCCATGGGGCAGAGGCGAGCGAGGTCGCGCCCCCCGTTGCCGAACCACTGCCCCTCGACTACTGGCAAGCCAGCGACTGGAAAGGGCTGCCCGATGCCACCCGGATCGACAAGCAGACGGTATTGTTCGCCAAACACGACAGTGAAAACTATCTGGGACTGGCCATTTTACTGCCCGACTGGCAGCGCAGCGGCCAACTGTGGCAACTGACCCGCGCCCTCGGCCAGCTGGGCTTTGATACCCTGCTGCTGCTCCCCTCCCCCCAGCAGACAGAATTGGACCCCGCCGCCGAGAAAAAAGCGAAAAACAGCGATGAATTTCGCAAGCAGTTTGCCGAGCGGATCAGCAAGCTGGCCGATGCCAAGCTGCAGGAGGGGGGCTTCAAGCTGATCCTGGCGCAAGGTACCGGCGCCGCCTGGACTGCCAACCTCATCGCCAGCGAACAGTTGCCCGCCCCCGATGCGCTGGTGCTGCTCGACGGCTTCTTCCCCAACCAGCAGAGCAACCAGACCCTGGCCAAACAGGTGGCTCAGGCGGCCATCCCCACCCTCGATCTCTATCAGGAGGATGGCGGCCGCTGGCCCCTGCTGGCCGCCGAGGCCCGCAAAAGCGAAAGCCGCCGCAGCCACAAGCTCAACTATCGCCCCTACGCCCTGATGGAACTGGAGGAGACCCCCTCCCGCATCCAGGGTTGGCTCAACCATCTGGGCTGGCTCTAAACCGGCCGCCACCGTGGCGCAACAAAGCGCGCGCCAGCTCACATCTGCCGGATAAAGCGCCACCCTGGCACAGCGACAGGCTGGCCCTGACTGCATCCTCTTTGGCATCATGGCTCCTCGAACCTGAACAATGGCAGGAAGGTCCATGCAGCAAATCGTATTTCTCGACAGCGATACCCTGGATGCGGGCATCACCCTGCATCACCCCGACTTCCCCCATCACTGGCAGAGCTATCCGCGTACCGCCCCGGAACAGGTGGTAGGGCGGCTCAAAGATGCCCGCATCGCCATCATCAACAAGGTGCGGATCGGCGCCGCCGAGCTGGCCCAACTGCCGGAGCTGAAACTCATCGCGCTGGCCGCCACCGGCAGCGACAACGTGGATCTGGAAGCGTGCCGCGCCGCCAACGTCGGGGTATGCAACATCCGCAACTACTCGGGCCCCTCGGTACCGGAGCACGCCATGGCACTGATGCTGGCCCTGTCGCGCAACCTCTTCTGCTGGCGCCAGTCGCTGTTGGAGGGGCGCTGGCAACAGAGCGGCCAGTTCTGCTTCTTCGACCACAACATCATGGATCTGCATGGCAAGCAGCTCGGCATCATCGGCAAGGGGACGCTCGGTCAGGCGCTCGGCGAGCGGGCCAAAGGGATGGGGATGACGGTGCGCTACGCCCAGAGTCAGGTCGGCGCCAGCCACGACGAGGATCGTCTGCCACTCGACGAGTTGCTGCAAAGTTCAGACGTCATCAGCCTGCACTGCCCGCTCACCCCCTACACCCGCAACCTGATTGGCGAGCGGGAGCTGGATCTGATGAAACCGGGCGCTTTGCTGATCAACGTCGGCCGGGGTGGTCTGGTGGATGAAGAGGCGCTGCTGCAAGCGCTGGCCAACGGTCGGCTCGGCGGCGCCGGTTTCGATGTGGCGAGCGTCGAGCCGCCGCCCCCCGACCATCCCTTGATGAAGGCGCTGCAATACCCGCACTTCATTCTGACCCCTCATGTGGCGTGGGCCAGTGAGGAGTCGATGCAACGTCTCGCCGATCAGCTGATCGACAACATCAACGCCTTTGCCGCCGGTCGCCGCCAGCACCGGCTGGTGTGACCGCGCGCGCTGGTAACCGCAAAGTCAGGTGACCAGACCATGCAAAACGGGGCCAACAGACCCCGTTTTGCATCTTCCGCATTCACTGCGCACGCATCAATCGTCGTCGTGCCATCTGTGCTTCTTATGCTTTTTGTGCTTCTTGTGGTGTTTGTGATGGTGATGATCATCGTCGTCATCGTAATAGCGATCCTGACTCTTGTGACCATCGCCGGTTTTGGCGCCGATGGCCGAACCACCCGCCCCGCCGACCCCGGCGCCGATCAGTTGACCGGTATCACCGCCGACACTCTTGCCGATAGCGGCACCGCCCAGCGCCCCCACCGCGCCGCCAAGGGCCGCTTCATTCTTGTTACCCTTATTGGCCGTCGCCGCGCCACCAGCAGCGCCGCCCAACGCAGCCCCCACCAACGCGCCGGTATCACCCCCCAGCTCCTTGCCGATCATGGTGCCCGCCACCCCGCCCGCCCCGCCACCGAGAATGGTGTTGAGGGTTTCCGAACCGTGGGCTGCCGTGCTGCCCAGCAATAACGCCCCCAGCAGAGCCAGAGCGCCGATGCCACGCGTATTCATCTCCATGGGTACTCCTGTCAAACCTGATTAATTTCCTCTGCACTATACAAACCGGCAGGCAGCAAACCAGTGGGGGGCTGGCGGCAAGTAGACAATCAGTTGAAGCCCGGCAATGAGCGTGACTGGCAAGCTCGAATTCAATCGATTGAATAACCACAAGAAAATTTCCATTTCACAGCAATGGCGCGTCCCTCGGCAGGGCCAGGAGACTGTCGCAGCCCCACCCAGACTGCTGGCGTTCGGACAGCTCCTGTCACCTGCACGGGGCTTGCGAGCGCAATCTCAGCTGGGCTGGCTGTTCAGCTGCTCGATGATGGTGCTGCGCAGCAGGGCGCGCCCCTCGTCGATGCGGGTCGACCGGGAGAGTCCCTTAGCCCACATCAGAGCCAGGGTGCGGCTCAGCACCGGTTCATGCAGCGCCACGACCTTGAGCTGGGGATCACAGAGATGGGCAGTATAGAGTCTGGGCAGGATGGCGATGGCTAACCCCGAACGCACCAAACCGTGCAGGGTCTCGACATAGTCGGTGGTGTATCTGGGCTTGAGTCCCGGCAACTGGCTCTGGGCCAGCCCGTTGACCTGTCGGCTGACGTTACCTCTGGCAAACAGGGCGATATCGCGGTGAGCCAGCTGCTGCCAGCAGAGCACCGCCTCCGTTGCCAGCTGATCTTGCCGGTTGACCACCGCCACCAGCGCATCGTCCAGCAGCGGCGTAACCTCCAGCGAATCAGGTAACTCGCCATCCAGCACGCCAATCCCCGCATCCAGCGCCCCCTCGGCCAGCGCCTGCAACAGACCATCGTTGGTGTGATCCTGAAACTCGACCCGCAATCCCGGGAACTGCTGCTGCAGACGGGCGGCCGCCAGAGGAAACATCAGGGCACAGGCCGACGGTATCAGACCAATGCGCAGGGAGCCATCGCCCCCTTCGGCCATCACCTGCCGCATGTCAGCAAAAGCGGCGTGAGCCACATTGAGCAGCCCCTTGGCGTGAGGCAGGATCGCCTCCCCCTGTTCGGTCAGGGTGACCGCCTGCGCGGTGCGGTGAAACAGTTTGCCGCCAAGCACAGATTCAATCTGGCGCAGGGCACTGCTCAGGGCGGGCTGGCTGATGGCCATCTGATTGGCCGTTTCGGTAAAGTGGCGCAGCTGGGCCAGAGTGACAAAATACTGGATCTGCTTGAGAGAGAGCGCAGGCAGACGGCGCCAGGGTTCAGACATGGAGGAGACAACCGGAGAAAAACGTTTGCAGCAGCATAACCCTTTCTTATCCAGTTATAAATTCTTTGCGCTATGCACGAGCCAATCCCCTCCCTAAAGTGGGCCCATTATTCCCCTTGTCAGGCCATCTCCTTCATGTGTGAACAAGATGCATCCCTCAACTTGCGCCGCCGCGCCGTGCAGGCGGCCCTCGGCGAAGCCCCCTTCGATCTGCAGCTGACCAACGCCAACCTGATCGACATGGTGACCGGTGAGATCCGCCCCGTCGACGTTGGGCTGGTCGGCCCGCTGATCGCCAGCGTCCATCCGATCGGTACCTTCCAGCAGGCAAGCGAGACCCACGATCTGGCTGGCGCCTATCTCTCGCCCGGTCTTATCGACAGCCATGTCCATGTGGAGAGCTCCCACCTGACGCCGGAGCGCTACGCCGATGTGGTGGTCGCGCAGGGCACCACCACCATCTTTTGGGATCCCCACGAGCTGGCCAATGTGCTCGGGCTTGCGGGGGTGCGCTATGCCATCGACGCCAGCCGCAATCTGCCGCTGCGGGTCATCTGCGCCGCCCCCTCCAGCGTTCCCTCGACGCCGGGTCTCGAGATGTCGGGCGCCGACTTCCACGGTCCCGAGATGGCCACCATGCTGGAGTGGCCGGAGGTGGCGGGGATCGCCGAGGTGATGGACATGCAGGGGGTGCTGGACGGCAGCGAGCGGATGACCGGCATTCTGCACGCCGGTTTGCAGCGCAATGCCCTGATTGAGGGACATGCCCGGGGCTTGTGTGGTCACCGGCTGCAGGCCTATCTGGCCGCCGGAGTCAGCTCGGATCACGAACTCACCTCGGCTGCCGATGCGCTGGAGAAGCTGCGGGCTGGCCTCACCCTGCAGCTGCGCGGCTCCCACCCCTATCTGCTGCCGGAGATCGTCGCGGCGCTGAAACAGCTGCCCCACCTCTCCTCCCAAATCACCCTCTGTACCGACGATGTGCCGCCCGACATGCTACTGGAGAAGGGGGGCATGATTGCGCTGGTCAAACTGCTGGCAGAGCTTGGGCTGGCGGTGCCCGACGTGCTGCGGATGGCCACCCTCAATGCCGCTATCCGCCTGCAGCGCAACAATCTGGGGCTAATTGCCGCTGGCCGCAACGCCGACCTGGTGGTGTTCGACAACCTCACCGATCTTAACCCGCTCTGCGTCTACAGCGGCGGCCAGCGGGTCGCCCGCCATGGCGCCATTCTCAAACCCTCCGAGCCTGTCGCTGGTTGTCAGGCACCGCGCGATACCATGCAGATCCCCCTGCGCACGCAGGAGGACTTCGTCATCCGGGTGCCCGGGCTGGCTGCGGGTCGTGCCCGCTTCAAGACCATCAAGGGGGCTCGCTTCACCCAGTGGAGTGAAACCGAGGTTGAGGTTCGGGATGGCCAGGTGATTGTGCCTGCGGGATTTAGCCTCATCTCGGTGCAACACCGCCATGGCCGCCATCAGGCGGGCACCCGGCTGGCGCTGCTGGAGGGGTGGGGCGAGCTGCAAGGGGCCATCGCCACCAGCTACTCCCACGACTCCCACAATCTGGTGGTGCTGGGGCGCGCCCCGCAAGAGATGATGCTGGCCGCCAACACCCTGATCGCCAGCGGAGGCGGCATGGCGGTCGTCCAGCAGGGTAAGGTACTGGCCCACGTCGCCATGCCCATCGCGGGTATGCTCTCCGACCTGCCAGCCAGCGAGCTGGCCGCCAGCTTCCACGCCCTGCGAGAAGTGAGCGGCAAGGTGGTGGAGTGGGAGCCCCCCTACCGGGTCTTCAAGGCCATTGAGGGAACCTGCCTTGCCTGCAATGCGGGGCCCCATCTGACCGATCTCGGCCTCACCGACGGCCTGACCCGCGAGATTGTCGACCCTTTCATCTGCTGCTGGCCCCACGCCGATGCCCGCCAAGCCGATTAACACCGAGGAGAACAGCGTGAACCCTGTCGCCATTATTCTGGATACCGACCCCGGCATCGATGATGCCGTTGCCATCGCCGCCGCCCTGTTTCATCCCGGGATCGAGCTGGCGCTCATCACCACGGTCGCCGGCAATGTCGATGTCAGCAAGACCACCCGCAACACCCTGCGCCTGCTGCACTTTTTCGACAAAGAGGTGCCAGTGGCGCAGGGGGCCAGCCAGCCTCTGGTGCGCCCCCTCGACAATGCCAGCCACATCCACGGCCACTCCGGCCTCGATGGTTACGAGTTTGCCGAGCCAGGGCAACAGCCGCTGCCGGAGCATGCCGTCGAAGCCATGAAGGCCACCCTGCTCGCCAGCAAACAGCCCATGACGCTGGTGCCCATCGGGCCGCTGACCAATATCGCCCTGCTGCTCACCCTGCACCCCGAGTGTCGGGAGAAGATCGCGCGGATCGTGCTGATGGGCGGCTCGGCCGGTCGGGGCAACCACACCCCCAATGCCGAGTTCAATATCTACGTGGATCCGGAAGCGGCCCACATCGTCTTCAGCAGCGGCCTGCCCATCGTGATGTGCGGGCTGGATGTCACCAGCCGAGCCACCCTGACCGGCGAGATGATTGCAGCGCTGCCCGCCCTCAACCGCACCGGCGCCATGCTCCACGCCCTGTTCGGCCACTATCGTGGTGGCAGCATGCAGACCGGGCTCAAGATGCACGATCTCTGCGCCATTGCCTATCTGGTGCGCCCCGACCTCTTTATCACCCGGGCCTGCCATGTGGCCATCGAGACACGGGGTGAACACACCCTGGGCACCACCTCGGTGGATATCAACAACCGGCTCAAGCGAGTGCCCAACGCCGAGGTGTGCCTCGATATCGACGTGCCCGGATTCAGAGCCTGGTGCATGGAGACCCTTGCCCGCGCCATCTGATCCCGAACCGCCAGCTCGCTGGCCCATTCACATCAAGAAGAGAGTGTTGGAAACATGCTGGAAATAATTGTCAGCACCCTGATCCTGGTCATCTGCGGCTATCTCATCGCCAAAAACTACGATGCCAAGATAGTGCTGTTCGCGGCAGGCCTGCTGTTGATGTTCGCCGCCGTCGGACTGGGCCACCCGCTGTTGCCTGCAGCCGAGAGCAGTGGCCTCAGCTGGCTTGACCCCTTTGTCCAGATCAAGAAGATCTTCATCAGCCAGATGGGCAATGTCGGCCTCACCATCATGGTGCTGTTCGGCTTCTCCAGCTACATGAGCCACATCGGTGCCAACGACGTCACCGTCATGCTGCTCACCCGCCCCTTGAGCCGCATCCGCTCCCCCTACCTGCTGGTACCGGTGATTTTCCTCTTGGGCAACCTGCTCTCCTTGGTAGTGCCGAGCGCTGCCAGTCTGGCGGTGCTGCTGATGGCGACCCTCTATCCGGTGCTCAAGGCGTCGAACATGTCCTCCCTCACCGCCGGGGCCGTCATCGCCACCACTGCCACCATCATGCCCAGCCCGCTCGGGGCCGATAACGTGCTGGCCGCCCAGAAGCTGGGCATCCCGCTGGTGGAGTACATCGTCTCCTACCACGCCCCCATCTCGCTGCCGACGCTGGCGTTGATGGCGGTGGTGCACTACTTCTGGCAGAAGGCGATGGACAAGCGACAGCAGGCGCGCGGCGGACTGGAAGAAAAAGAAGAATCGCTCGCCGTGCCGACCGGGCTGCCACCCGCCTACTACGGCCTCTTTCCGGTGCTGCCACTGGTGCTGGTACTGCTGTTCGGCATCTGCTTTACCCATATCTCGCTCGGGCTGGTGGAGATCACCTTCGTCTGCCTGCTGCTCACCATAGGTGTGGAGCTGCTGCGCAAAGGCAATCTCAAGGAGACCAGCAAAGAGTTCGCCATCTTCTTTACCGGCATGGGCACAGGTCTGGCTCAGGTGGTCTCGCTCATCGTGGCAGCCAGCATGCTGGTGGAGGGGCTCAAAGCCATCGGCATCATCGATACCCTGGTGGACAGCGTGAAGCACATCGACGGAGTCGGCTCCATCCTGATGTTCTTCTTCTCCGGCACGGCGGCGCTGATCGGCTTTATCAGCGGCAGCGGGCTGGCGGTCTTCTACTCCTTTATCAATATCATTCCCGAGATCACCGAGAAGGTAGGGGTCAACAGCGTCGCGGTGGCCCTGCCGATGCAGCTCACTGCCAACCTGATCCGCTCCATGTCGCCGGTCGCCGCCGTGATCATCGTCATCGCCTCGATCACCGGTAGCAACCCTATCGAGATCATCAAGCGCACCTCGGTGCCCATCATCTCGGGCATCATCTGCTGCATGACCCTCTCCTACCTGCTGTTCAGCTAAACTAGCTCCGTCTGCTGGCGATCAATCAGGTCGCCTGCAGACGGTTTTTTACCCTCGGTTGAAAGTGAACCCACTGCATGTAAACGACCGGAAGATAATCGGGTGGTATAGTCTATAACTTGAGCGATTGGAGCCGGATGGCCTTGCTGCCAGCGCCGAAGATGACTATCAGGCAAACAAAGGAGATGTTATGAGCAGTCCGTTTATCGAGCAGATCAAAGCACGTCGTACCATCTATGCCCTGGGTGACCAGGTGTCCCATACGCCGGAGCAGCTGACGGCCCTGATCCAGGATGCCATCAGGCACAGCCCCTCCTCCTTCAACTCCCAGAGCTCCCGCGCCGTCATTCTGTTTGGCGCCCAACACCACAAGCTGTGGGATATGGTCAAAGCCGAGCTGAAAAAGATCGTGCCGCCGGAAGCCTATGCCCAGAGTGAGGCCAAGGTGGATGGCAGCTTCCGCGCAGGCTTTGGCACAGTGCTGTTCTTCGAGGACACCGACGTCATCAAGGATCTGCAGCAAAAATTCGCGCTGTATGCCGACAACTTCCCCGTCTGGTCAGAACATGCCACCGGCATCGCCCAGTTTGCGGTCTGGACGACGCTGGCTCAGGAGAAGATCGGCGCATCCCTGCAGCACTACAACCCACTCATCGACGAGGCGGTACGCAAGGAGTGGAACCTGCCCGCCAGCTGGCTGCTGCGCGCCCAGATGCCCTTTGGCAGCATCAAACAAGCGGCCGGAGAGAAAACCTTTATCGACGACGCAACCCGTTTTCGCGTCTTCAAATAACCGTTGAGATAGCAAAACACCCCCGCAGTTTGGGGGCGTTTTTATTACGGCAGGCAGCGCTGATGGCTCATGCCGCAATATGTGGCCGCGGCTCATTCTCTTAGGCGCTCAGGCGGGCAACGTCACCAGCAAGGACGTCTCTCCAAGTTCCACCTTCACCTCGCGCCAGTCGCGGATCACCGCCACCACCGCCGGATTGAGCGGCGCATCGCCCCCTACCTGCACCACGGTGCAACCTGCACGCAGGGCGCTCTCGATACCAGCCGGTGCATCCTCGAACACCAGACAGCGAGCGGGCGGTACGCCCAGCCGCTCGGCCCCCAGCAGATAGGGTTCGGGATCGGGTTTGCCATTGATCACGGCTTCGGCCCCCACCAGCAGGTTGGGCAGCGGCAAACCGGCACAATTCAGGCGATGGCAAGCAACCCGCTCACTGGCGGAGGTCACGATGGCCCAGCTCTGGGGCGGCAAGCGGCGCAACAACTCGCCAGCTCCGGCGATGGCATCGCCGCCGGTATGTTCCATCTCCAGCTCGTCAAGGCGCACCGCCTCCCGCTCCACATCCAGTTGCGGGGCCAGCGCACGGATCACCTCCCGCGAGCGCATGCCGTGGCACATCGCCAGCACCGGCTCGGGGGCCAGCTGATGATGCTGGCACCAGAGCCGCCACACCTTCTCCACATCACCGGTCGAGCAGACCAGGGTACCGTCCATATCGAGCAGCAGGGCGGCGACCACCACGGTTTTTGTGCCGCTCATACAAACGCTCGGTTTGCTACTCATGCCGGTAATCATGCCGATACTCCCGTCAGCTCGGGCGCAGCACCAGAGAGCGCATCGGCAAAGGCCTGCTGCTGGGCGGCACGCTCATAACAGGACAGCGCCTGCTCGGCACTGCCAGCCCACACTTGCATGGGGCCGACCACAAACCCCTGTTGCAACAGGCTGGCGAGCAGCTCCCCCGTCTCCGGGGCCGCCAATGGCTGGGCCAGCACCAGCGTGCCCTTGATCAAAAAGAGATAGCGTTGGGTAGACATGATATGGCTCCTTGTTCCGGTTCTGAGGAGGGAGGCGCCCCCCTTGCCAAGCCATTAGAACAAGGCGATTAGATAATTTATAATCAATAAATCGCCACTTTGGATAACCAATTGGAATGAAATTCGACTTGAGGCAACTGCAGGCGTTTGTGACGCTGGCCGACACCGCCAACTACCGGGAAGCGGCCAGCCGCCTCTTTATCACCCAACCGGCCCTCACCAAGCAGATCCAGGGACTGGAGCAGACGCTGGGCTGCACCCTGTTCAAGCGGGGCCGCCACGGTGCCGAGCTGACGGCGCTCGGCGCCCAGCTGCTCACCCAGGCAAGCGCACTGGTCAAACACGGCAGGGAATTTGAACGTCACGCACTGGCGGTGGCGAGCGGCGTGGCCGGTCGGCTCAAGATCGGCTTCGGGCTGTCCAGCTTTGCGCTGGCTCCTTCGCTGGTCGCCCGCTTCAAGCAGCAGGTACCCGATGTGATGGTACACATGCAGGACATGACCTCAGCCACCCAGCATGAGCGTCTACTGTCGGGTCAGTTGCAACTGGGCTTCATGCGCAGACCACAGGCCCCTCAATTGCAAGAGTACAGATTGCTGACCGACCGGCTGGTGCTGGCCGTTCCCAGCCAGATGACGGGGCCGGATCCGGCCACCTTCGACGTTGAGTGGGCCCTCGCCAACCAGCCCCTGCTGCAAATGGTCGGCCATCGTTGTCCTGGGCTGAGCCAGCAGATCGCCAGCTTCCTTGGCGCCAACCGGCTGACCGCCATAGTCCAGGAAGCAGAGGATATACAGACACTGGTCGCGTTGGTGGCCGCCGGGATCGGCAACGCCATACTGCCACGCAGCGTCAGCTTTATCGCGGGCCAGGGCGTCACCCTCTACCCCTTGTCCGGGCCAAAGTCAGAGTGGGAAATCAGTCTGGTCTGGAATTCCGAGTTTGCCGATCCCATTCGCGATCGATTCCTGCAGCTGGTCATGGCGGCACATCCCGCACCTCAGCAGGCTGAGTCAGAAGGGATAAAGCCTCGCCACGGTCCCATTATCGAATGTGGCCTTCACTCAAGGGTTGGGTAATGAGGGACAAGCCACGCTGTGGCAACGGTTCTTCCCCTCCTTCTTAGCCGTGTAGAGAGCCATGTCGGCTGCGGCCAGCAGCTCATCTTCCGAGATCAGCACCCGCTCCGGGAGCTGGGTAGCAATGCCGATACTGGCGCTGAGCCGGGCATCGCCCAGCTCATTCATACTCAACTCCTTGATCCCGAGGCGAATCGCCTCCCCCATCCTCAAGGCTGCCTCCTTGCCGGTATTGCCGAGGACCACCGCAAATTCATCGCCCCCGAACCGGCTTGGCAGATCCGCAGGCCGCTGGCAAAAGGCGTTGAGCAGGTGACCCACCTGCCGCAAGAGATCATCTCCAACCTGATGGCCGAAGTGATCGTTGCACGCCTTGAAGTTATCGAGATCCAGCATGATGAGGGAGAGCGGGGTATGTTCACGCATGCTGCGGCGCCACTCGTTATGCAGAAAACTGTTGAACAGCCGCCGATTGGCCAGTCCGGTCAGGGGATCATGTTGGGAGAGGCTGGCCACCTCCAGCTCCAGCAGCTTGCGCTCGGTGATATTGGTATGAGCGATGGCATAAAACTCGGTGTCAATGCCGACCACAGGGGCCACCCGCATCATAAACCAGCGCTGGGTATCCGGGCTGTGGCAGGGGTACTCCAGACAGAACTTCTCCTGAATACGGCGCAACACCCGGCGGATCCCCTCCACGGCACTCTGGGCTAACGGCTCATCGGTGCGGTCACAGACCTCCGTATAGTTGACCCCGATCCAGTCATACCCTTTGGGCATGCCGTTTTGCTCGGCAAACAGATCCCAGGCGAGATTGGTGTAATGGATCACCCCATCCCGATCGATCACCGAGATCTGATCCTCCAGCGAATCCAGCAGCGCGGCCAGATAATGGGATCGCTCGGCAAACTGGCTCCGAGGCTTCTCTCTTTCATCCACCATAGTGGCCATCCTGTGGCAAACGTGGCGCATCGCCATCTATTAACAGTTGCATCAGCAGTTAGAGTAAAGCACCCAATAACCACTTGGCCAACTGAGACCATTCATCGATAGGCCCCATCCGGCAAGGTTTCAGGCCAGCGCCCCCGCACCGGATAACAAGAACAGGTTATGAATGTATTTGACTGATAAGTAACATTTAATGCCCACACCACTGATTTTCACAGGGGATGCCATCTCCCTCTCCGTCCATTTTGGTATTCGGGCAGTTTTGCAAAAACCAGGTTGCCTCCTCGCAGGAGGTCATCTGGGAACAATGCTGCCGGCCATCACACTGGTAGCGTTGAGCCGGTTGCGATGAGACTTCACTGAAACTGCTGCCACCGCTGCTAACAGAGGGGGTCGGCAAGGGCGCCATCGACTCGGCCGAGAAGCGGGAATAGATGGAAAAGAGACCGGCGAGCACCAGCAGGGGGATCAGTTTGCCGCGCCAGCTGCTCTTGCGGCGCCGATAGGGGTTACTTCGCTCTCTGGTCGCGGTGGATCGTGGCGGCTGACTTGCCGCCCGCCATGATGGAGTTGCCGATGGTGTTGCTGATGGTGTTGCTGATCTTGCTGCTGATGATGATGCAGAAAATGACGCGGCCGATGGCCCTGCATCCGCCAACGTGAGCGGCCGCTCGGGGAAAAACACCTGTAGCGCCCTCGGCTTGCCATCCTGACCACTGCCGATCAGATAGGTGACGCGCTCCCCCGGCTCGGGCACGCGGCCATCTGATTGCAGCGCCGTGACATGCACAAACAGCCCTGCACTGCGTGATCCATTGGTTGTCTGCTCGGTGCCCTCTTGCTCCGGAGTGATAAATCCAAAGCCGCGCGCCTCGTTCCAGCTCGCGATCCGTCCCTGATAACGCATCTGTCCATCCTTGTTGCTATCCATGTGAGCACTATCTTGCCTGACAATCATGTTGCCCAAAAGCGCTGCGGCCCGACAGGGGGCCGCAGGGTCAATCTCAAAACGGTGATCGAGCGCAGCCTGCGTTAAGGATCAAGCCAGCTGGGACACCTTGATGATCTCGGCGATGCGACCCAGCATCCGCAGCGAGGTGTGATGCTCGATGGCATCTGCGGCGGCGCAAGCATCCTCCAGAATGGTGATGGCGTAGTCGCGATCGTGGCCATCCCGCGTCGCAGCCTGAATGGCCCAGCTGGTGCTCACCCCGCACAAATAGAGGTGGTCGATGTGATTGGCCCGCAGAGCAGGCTCCAGCGCCGTGCCATAGAAGGGGCTGACCCTGGGCTTGGCCAGCACCAGATCACCGGGTTGCACATCCAGATCCGGATGAAAGTCGGTGCCGCTGTCAGCCAAAGAGAGCGCCCCCAACTGGTGAGCGCGACCAAACATGGGAGACCCCTTGGGTTGCAGCAGATAGCCGCCGTCAAAGCCCACCTTGATCAGCACGACCAGCCAGCCGTTGGCGCGGGCATGGGCCAGCGCCTGATTGGCATGCGCAACAGTATCCTGCTCCAGCACATGGGCTGCAGAGGCGGCAATGCGCCCGTCGGGATGGGCAATATCGTTGATAAAATCGATCACCAGCAGTGCCTTGTTCATCACCTTTGCTCCTTCGCGCATTCAGCCCGTGCTATCTGGTTTCTACCTGTCAAACCAGCCCCAGTGCATAGCGCAGTGCCATCTCCTTTAAGGGGCCAGCTTTATCCGCCAGATTGAGAGCCAGATTGCGGGCCAGCTTAAGGGGGCCAATCTCGTTGCTGAACACCCCATAGAAGAGATCCATCCCCGACTGCATCAGCAGGTTGTCGGGACGACGGTGCCGCTCGTAACGGTCGGCCAACGCCAGTTGATGCCAGTCGGCGCCAGCTCCTTGCAGCAGATCGGTCCAGCAGGCCACATCCTTGAAGCCAAGGTTGACCCCCTGCCCCGCCAGCGGGTTGATGGTGTGGGCAGCATCGCCAAGCAGCACCACCCGACCGGCGTGATAGTCGTTGGCGTGGCGGCGCACCAGCGGGAAACTCCCCTTGCCGGTGACGGTGAACCCGCCGAGCCGGCTTGGGAAGTGGCGGCGCACCTCGGCGGCAAGCCCTTCGTTGCTCATGGCTGCCAGCGCCCGGATCCGGGCCGGGCTGTCATACCACACCAGGGAGCCGTGCTGGCCAGGCAGCGGCAGGAAGGCGCGCGGGCCGCTCGGGGTGAACTGCTGCCAGGTGATATCTTCCTGCGCAAAGTCGGTGTCGATATTGATCAGCATGCAGTGCTGGCGGTACTCGAAGCGCGATACGCCAATACCGGCCAACTTGCGGGTGTGGGATTCGGCGCCGTCGCAAGCCAGCACCCAGCGGGCGGCCAGCTCGCTGCCGTCATCCAGAGTCAGCACAGCTTCATCCGAGCCCTGGCGCAGGCTGGTCACCGCCGCCGGGGTGTGGGTCTGGATGGTGGGGAAATCCTCCATCCGCTTGAGCAGGGCGAGCTGTACCAGCCGGTTCTCGATGATGTAGCCGAGCTGGGGCAGGCCGAGATCGGCGGCGTTGAAGCGGGTAGCAAAGCCATCCAGCTCCCAGGTTTCCAGCCGACGGTAGGGGCACAGCCGCATCTGCTGCAGATGGTGCCAGGCACCGGCCTGCTCCAGCAGCGCCACCGAGGCCTGACTGATGGCGGAGACCCGCAGATCCAGCGGCTGCTCCGGCGCGTAATGCTCCGGCAGTTGCGTCTCGATGACCCGTACCGAGAGGCCCTGAGCCGCCAACAGGCAGGCGGTGGCGGCGCCCACCATGCCGGCGCCGACGATGGCGATATCACACTGTTCCATACATGTATTCCTGAAAGGGTGCGTCCGGCGACAGCGCCCGGACGTGAACCGGATGGCTGCATGATAGCGCAAGGTCGCCTGATAAACAGTGAGGCAAATGGGGAATTGCTGCGTCAAATCAAGGAGAAAGCTTATTGAGCTTGCTGGCAACAGGTATCGGGTGAGCACCATTGCCAGCTGGATATTAGCTAGGCAGTATCCAGATTGCGGAGTAAAATGCGCGGTCCTTTGACCATGCCGATTTCAAAACAAGTCAAGAGAAGCAATGAGCAAGAAACTTCACATTAAAACCTGGGGTTGCCAGATGAACGAGTATGACTCGTCCAAAATGGCCGACCTGTTGGATGCCAGCAATGGCTACACGCTTACCGAAGAGCCCGAAGAGGCAGATGTCTTGCTGCTCAATACCTGCTCCATCCGCGAAAAAGCGCAGGAGAAGGTGTTCCACCAGCTGGGACGCTGGAAAAAGCTCAAGGCCAAAAAGCCCGGTCTGGTGATCGGCGTGGGTGGCTGCGTTGCCTCTCAGGAGGGCGATGCGATTCGCCAGCGCGCTCCCTATGTGGATATCGTGTTCGGCCCGCAGACCCTGCATCGCCTGCCCGCCATGATCAAGGAAGTGCAAGAGGGCCGTGGTGCCCAGGTTGATATCGCCTTCCCCGAGATCGAAAAATTCGACAGCCTGCCCGAACCGCGCGCCGAAGGGGCCACCGCGTTCGTCTCCATCATGGAAGGCTGCTCCAAATACTGTACTTACTGCGTGGTGCCCTACACCCGCGGTGAAGAGGTGAGCCGACCGCTGGACGACGTGCTCTACGAAATCGCCCAGCTCGCCCAGCAGGGCGTGCGCGAAGTGAACCTGCTCGGTCAGAACGTCAACGCTTACCGCGGCCCGACCTTTGATGACGGCATCTGCACCTTCGCCGAGCTGCTGCGTCTGGTGGCCGCCATCGACGGTATCGATCGCATTCGCTACACCACCAGCCACCCGATCGAGTTCACCGACGACATCATCGAAGTCTACAAAGACACCCCGGAAGTGGTTAGCTTCCTGCACCTCCCGGTGCAGAGCGGCTCGGACCGCATCCTGACCATGATGAAGCGCCCGCACACCATTCTGGAGTACAAATCCAAGATCCGTCGCCTGCGTGCCGCCCGTCCCGACATCACCATCAGCTCCGACTTCATCGTTGGCTTCCCGAACGAGACGGACGAAGACTTTGAAGCGACCATGAAGCTGATCGAGGATGTGGGTTTCGACATGAGCTTCAGCTTCATCTTCAGTCCGCGCCCGGGCACCCCGGCCGCCGACATGCCCGATGATGTCGATATGGAAGTGAAGAAAGCCCGTCTGGCCCGCCTGCAGCACGTCATCAACAACCAGGCGATGCAGATTGGCCGCGCCATGCTGGGCACCACCCAGCGCATCCTGGTGGAAGGGCCCTCCAAGCTCGACCCGATGCAGCTGTGTGGCCGCACCGAGAACAACCGGGTGGTCAACTTCGAAGGCCAGCACACCCTGATCGGCGGCTTTGCCGACGTGGAGATCACCGAGGTACGTCCCAACTCCCTGCGCGGCAAGTTCATCCGCGGCGAGAGCGAGATGAACCTGCGGATCGCCACCGCCCCGAGCGAAATCCTGGCCCGTCGTCCCGACAATGTGCCGGACGAGCTGGGCGTGGCCGCCTTCACACCCTATTAATCCCCTCCTCCCCATTCGCCAGGCGGATGGGGAGCGCCTTGAGACGAGGATATTTTGAGCCGACACATCTCGACCCTGAATCTGCATCTGGAGCCCGCCGACAACCAGCGCCTTGCCAGCCTGTGCGGCCCCTTCGATGACAACATCAAGCAGCTGGAGCGCCGCCTCGGCGTCGAGATCAGCTACCGTGACAGCCACTTCCAGCTGGTAGGCAAACCGGCCCAGCTGGATGCCGCCGCTGTCATCCTCAAGCACCTCTATGTGGAAACCCAGCCGCTCAAGGGTGGCAAGGTGACCGACATCACCCCCGATATGGTGCATCTGGCCATTTCGGAGTCGCGAGTGCTGGAGCAGGATGACGAACCGGCGCCGAGCATCCCCTATGGCAAGGAGGTGACGGTCAAGACCAAGCGCGGCCTCATCAAGCCACGCAGCCCCAATCAGGCCCAGTACATCGCCAATATCGTGCGCCACGACATCTGCTTCGGCATAGGCCCGGCCGGTACCGGCAAAACCTATCTGGCGGTCGCAGCAGCGGTGGATGCGCTGGAACGTCAGGAGATCCGCCGCATTCTGCTGACCCGTCCGGCGGTGGAAGCGGGTGAGAAGCTCGGTTTCCTGCCCGGCGATCTCTCCCAAAAGGTCGACCCTTACCTGCGCCCCCTCTACGACGCCCTGTTCGAAATGCTGGGCTTTGAGCGGGTGGAGAAGCTGATGGAGCGCAACATCATCGAAGTGGCGCCGCTCGCCTATATGCGCGGCCGCACCTTGAACGATGCCTTTATCATTCTCGATGAGGCCCAGAACACCACCACCGAACAGATGAAGATGTTCCTGACCCGCATCGGCTTCAACTCCAAGGCGGTGGTGACCGGTGACATCACCCAGGTAGACCTGCCGCGCAACGCCAAATCCGGCCTGCGCCACGCGCTGGAAGTGCTGCAGGGGGTCGATGGTCTGTCGTTCAACTTCTTCGAGTCCAAAGACGTGGTGCGCCATCCGGTGGTGGCCCGCATCGTGCAGGCTTACGAGGCATTCGATGCCAAACAGGCGGCTGAAAAAGCAGCCCCTTATACCGGTAAGGAAAGTACCGGCAAAGAGAGCACCAGCAAAGAGAGCGAGCAATGAGCGTAACCCTGGATCTGCAGCTGGCCAGCGCCAGCACTGACGGCCTGCCCACCGAAGCCCAGCTGCAGGGCTGGCTCGATGGCACCATTCTCGGCTTCCAGCAGGAGGCTGAAGTGACGGTGCGTATCGTCGACGAGGCGGAGAGCAACGAGCTCAACCTCACCTATCGCGGCAAGGACAAGCCCACCAACGTGCTCTCCTTCCCGTTCGAGGCGCCGCCCGGTCTGGAGCTGCCGCTGCTCGGCGATCTGGTGATCTGCCGTCAGGTGGTGGAGCGCGAAGCACAAGAGCAGGGCAAGCCCCTCATGGCCCACTGGGCCCACATGGTTGTGCACGGCAGTCTGCATCTGCTAGGTTATGACCATATCGAGGATGAGGAAGCCGAAGAGATGGAAGCGCTTGAGCGCGACATCATGCAGGAGCTCGGTTTTGCCGATCCTTATCTGAACGACGAAGAGTAAAACGCCGGACGGTCATCCACTTGAAACAGCAGATGGCCATCCTTATATAACCCGAACAATTTCAAGTGTGTTGAAGCGAGTAACCAAGAGAAAAAATGACCGACGATCACCCTAGTACCGGCTCGCCGAAGAAAACCTGGCTCGACAAACTCAGCCAACTCTTCCAGGGCGAGCCAAAAGACCGCAATGATTTGGTAGACGTGATAGCCGATGCCGAAGAGCGAGACCTCATCGATCAGGACACCAAGGACATGATCGAGGGGGTGCTGGAGATCGCCGATCTTCGCGTGCGCGATATCATGATCCCCCGCTCCCAGATGGTGACCATCGAGAAGTCCCAGCCGATCGACGAGATCCTGCCGGTGATCATCGAGTCCGGTCACTCCCGCTTCCCGGTGATCAACGAAGACAAGGATCATGTGGAGGGCATTCTGCTCGCCAAGGATCTGCTCCCCTTCGGGTTTGGCGGCCATCACGCCAGCGAGCCGCTGCAGCTCGAGAAAATCTTGCGCCCCACGGTGATCGTGCCGGAAAGCAAACGGGTTGACCGTCTGCTCAAGGAGTTCCGTGAAGAGCGCTACCACATGGCCATCGTGGTCGACGAATTTGGTGGCGTCTCCGGTCTGGTGACCATCGAAGACATACTGGAACTGATCGTTGGCGAGATTGACGACGAGTTTGACGACATCGAGGATGAGCCGGACGAGATTCGCCGCCTCAGCAAGCGGGTCTTCTCCATCAGCGCCCTGACCGAGATCGAGGATTTCAACGACTTCTTCGGCACCAAATTCAGCGATGAAGAGGTGGATACGGTGGGCGGTCTGGTGATGCACGCCTTCAGCCACCTGCCCAAGAAGGGCGAGGAGATCGAGCTGGACGGCTACCTGTTCAAGGTGATGCATGCCGACCGGCGCCGTCTGCAGCAACTGCAGGTGAAGATCCCCGAGCACCACGCGGCGGCGCAATCCGAGCCGCAGTAAGCAGATCCGCTCGATGTGTGAAACAACGCCCCGACCTCGGGGCGTTGTGCTCTCTGCCACCGGCATAGAGGCTCGCCGTTGCCCCGCTTACAGGTTAAGATAGCGGCCATTCGACCCCAGTTGCACACCAAGACGAGCACAATCGCCCGTGAAATCATCTCCCGTTACATCAAGAATCCTGTTGAGCCTCAGCGCACTGGCCTGCGGTGCCATCGCCGTGTTGGCCTTCTCCCCCTTCGGCTACTGGCCGCTGGTGATCCCCTCCCTGCTCGGCCTCTACGCCATGCTGGACAAAGCCACGCCGAAACAGGCCGCCTGGCGCGGTTTTGGCTACGCCATGGGACTCTTTTTGCCGGGGCTGTGGTGGATCCACGTCAGCATGACCGAGTTTGGCGGCATCCCGCTGCCGGTCGCCTTCGTGCTGCTGGCCGGGCTCTCCGCCTATCTGGCGCTCTACCCGACGCTCGCCTGCTGGGCCTTCGCCCGCTTCTTTGGCGGCCGTCACTGGAGCCGCTGGCTGCTCGCCTTCCCGGCCCTGTGGTTGGTGGCTGACTGGCTGCGCGGCTGGGTGATGACCGGCTTCCCCTGGCTCTGGTTTGGTTACAGCCAGATCGACGGCCCCCTCAAGGGCTTTGCCCCCATTCTCGGGGTGCAGGGCATCACCCTCGCCCTGTTGCTGTCTGCCTCCGCTATCTGGCTGGTGTGGAAATCCCGCTCCCCGCTCTGGCTGGCGGTGCCCGCCCTGCTGGTCGCAGGTGCTCACGGTCTGATGCAGCTCAACTGGGTGACCCGTGGTGAGCCGGTCAAGGTGGCGCTGGTACAGGGCAATATCGCCCAGTCCCTCAAATGGGATCCGGAGGCGCTGGCCCCAACGGTGCGCACCTATCAGGATTTGAGCCGCGAGAATCAGGATGCCGACATCATCGTCTGGCCGGAGTCGGCGATCCCGGCCATCGAGAAGGCGATGGGCCCCTATCTGGAGAATCTGGACAAGGCGATGAAGGTGAACGATACCGGCCTGCTGGCGGGGATCATCCACTACGACGAGCAGCAACAGCGCTTCTACAATACCGTGCTCGGCATGGGGGTGCAGGATGCGGATGGCAAGGAGTCCTACTTCTACAACCACTCCAACCGCTACAACAAGTACCACCTGCTGCCCATCGGCGAATTCGTGCCGTTTGAAGATCTGCTGCGCCCCATCGCCCCTTTCTTCAACCTGCCGATGTCCTCTTTCAGCCGGGGCGATGACATTCAGCCCAACCTGATCGCCAAGGGGCTCAAGTTCGCCGCCGCCATCTGCTACGAGATCATCTTCCCGGAAGAGGTGCGCCGCAACGTCAATGCCGATACCGACTTCCTGTTAACCGTCTCCAACGACGCCTGGTTCGGCACCAGCATTGGCCCCTGGCAGCATATGGAGATCGCCCGGATGCGCGCGCTGGAGCTGGCTCGCCCGCTGCTGCGGGACACCAACACCGGTATCACTATCGTTACCGAGATCGACGGCAGCATCATCGGCCAGATCCCGCAGTTTGAAGCGGGCGTGCTGCGCAGCGAGGTGCGTCCCGCCCACGGCGAGACCCCCTATATGCGCTTTGGCAGCTGGCCCCTCTACGGTCTGACCGTGCTGCTGCTGGGTCTAGCGCTGGCGCTGCGCCCCAAGGCCCACCCCTGGGCCCGCGAGCTGTAACGCCAATCCGCAATCCGCGATAAAAAACGAGGCGCCCGCAGGCGCCTCGTTTTTTTTACGACAACTTATCACGCATCTTTTTGCAGGCAGCAGATCACATAGCCGTAACTGCCCAGATATTGGCGGTGGATGGCCACTTCCCGGCTCAAGTCCTGCCAGGCAGCACTCTCCCCCAGCTCGTCTCGATAGCGCAACAGATTGACCTCGATGGGGTCCAGATAATTGTTCCAGGCACTCATCGGCAATGGGGTGTGTGACAGGCAGCGGTAGCCTGCCGCTTGTACCGTCTCAAGCAGGCCCGCCAGCGTCTGCATGGCGGGATAATCCTGCTGCCAGAATGCCAATGCCTCCTCGGGCGGATTATCGGTCAGCCAGACCGCATCACTCAGCACGATGCAAGCCTGCGGGCTCGCGAGCAGCGGACGCCACGCCTTCAGCGCATTGGCAACCCCCATCACGTAGGCGCTCCCCTCCGCCCAGATGAGGTCAGCCGGAGCCAGATCGTCCGGCAGTGCCGCCATGTTGGCGCAGAGGGTGGATACATGCTCAAAGCCCGCCGCACGGGCGGAGTGCGCCACGGCGGCCAGTGCCTCCTCTTCCAGATCGATGGCCACAATGGCGGCATCGGTCACCTGAGCCAGCGCCATGGTCGATGCCCCGCGCCCGCAGCCCATATCGAGGATCCGGCGCGGCCGGATGGGCAAAGCAGCAAACTGCTGCTGAGTGAAGGCTCGATCCCCCGGCCCCCAGTAACTCATGCCATCCAGCAGCTGGATAAAGTCCTTGATGTAACGCTCATGTTCATTCATGTCTTTGCTCAACCATTGCAAGTGGTAGCGATTTTTCTCGCTAAAACCCTGTTTCATCACCCACGCGAAGTAGGCCTCCGGTGCCTCGCGCTGCAGTTGCAGCTGCCAGGCTTTGAATTCCTCACCAGAGCGCAGGCTCAGCCCCGCCAGATCCGCAAGCAGATCCCGGGCGCGCCGCATCCTCTCCAGCTCCTCATCCAGTTCCCTGACCCGGGCCTGCAATGCCGCCTGATCTATCTCACCAGCCAGACAAGCGAGGCACTGCTTGAGGCTGAGACCACCCGCCTGCAGGGCCTGCACCATCTGCAGTCGCTGCAGATCCCCCTCGTCATAGTGGCGATAGCCGTTGGCGGCCCGGGTACCGGAAATCACCCCCAGCTTCTCGTAATAGAGCAGGGTGGAGCGGGCGAGGCCGCAGCGGCGGGCCAGTTCGGATATTTTCATGGCAATCACTCACGGTGCGGGCCCTCAGGTGACCCGATAGAGACGAGCTTAAACTGTGAAGCTATAGACAGGTCAACGCCCTTTTCCAGAGATCCGCCAACAAAAACGGCCACCCGAGGGTGGCCGTTGTCAGCGCTATCAGCGATGCTACCGGCTCAGAGACCAGCCGCTTCCAGATGCTCCACCAGCAGCTGCACGCTGCGGTTACCGCGCCACTCGTTGACATCGAGCCGGTAGACCAGCCGCACCCGCTTGACCGAGGCATCGGGCCAGCGCTTGAGATCGACGCCGAAGGCGATGGCATCCACCGCATAGCCGGAATCGGTAGTCAGCATCATCTTGAGGTGCTTCTCTCCCACCAGCCGCTGCTGCACCAGCACGAATTCGCCGTCAAACAGCGGCTCGGGGAAGGCCTGACCCCAGGGGCCGGAGGCGCGAATAAGCTCCGCCAGCTCGAGGTTTAGCTCGTCCGGCAGCAGCTCGCCGTCGGTGAGCAGCACCCCGGTCAACAGCTCGGGGGTCACCAGCTCGCTGATGACCACCTCAAACGCCCGACCGAAGGCCTCGATATTGGCCTTGGGCAGGGTCAGCCCCGCTGCCATGGCGTGGCCACCAAACTTGCCCATCAGGCCGGGGTGGCGGGTATCGAGCAGTTCCAGCGCATCGCGCAGGTGCACCCCGGGGATAGAGCGGCCGGAGCCCTTGAGCTCGGTCTCGCTGCTTTCGGCAAAGGCGATGACCGGGCGGTAGTACTTCTCCTTCACCTTGGAGGCCACCAGCCCCACCACCCCCTGATGCCACTCGTTGCGGTGCAGCACTATGCCCGACGGCACCTCGCCATCGCGAAAACGGATCTGCTCCAGGGTGGCAAGCGCCTCCTGCTGCATCCCCTGCTCAATCTCCTTGCGCTCCTGATTGAGGCTATCCATCTCGGAGGCGAGCTGGCGCGCCAGATTGAGATCATCGCTCAGCAAACAGGCGACCCCGAGCGACATGTCATCGAGGCGGCCCACCGCGTTGAGGCGCGGCCCCAGCGCAAAACCGAGATCGGCGGCGGTGAGGCGGCGACCATCGCGGCCCGATACATCCACCAACGCCTGGATACCGGGGCGACAGCGGCCGGCCCGGATCCGCTGCAAGCCCTGATGGACCAGAATGCGGTTGTTGCCATCGAGCGCCACCACATCGGCCACCGTGCCAAGCGCCACCAGATCGAGATAATCCGCCACATTGGGGGCGCGCAGCCCTTGCCGCTCATACCAACCGAGCTGGCGCAGGTGGGTGTTGAGAGCCGCCATCAGATAGAAGGCCACCCCCACCCCGGCCAGCGACTTGGAGGGGAAATCGCAGCCATGCTGGTTCGGGTTGACGATGGCATCGGCGTCAGGCAGCTCCTGACCCGGCAAATGGTGATCGGTAACCAGTACCTGCATGCCCGCCGCCTTGGCCGCCGCCACCCCGGCGATGCTGGAGATACCGTTATCCACCGTGATCAGGAACTCGGCGCCACGGGCCACCGCCAGCTCGACAATTTCGGGGGTGAGGCCGTAGCCGAACTCGAAGCGGTTGGGCACCAGAAAATCGATGTGGCGACCGCCCATGGCGCGCAGCGCCAGCACGCACAGGGCCGAGCTGGTGGCGCCGTCGCAATCGAAGTCACCGACGATGAGGATCCGTTTCTGGGCAGTCAGGGCATCCGCCAGCAGCGGCACCGCCTGCTCCATGCCATAGAGGCGCTGGGGCGGCAACAGCTGGCTGGCGCTGCGCTCCAGCAGGGCGGGATCATCTACGCCACGGCTGGCGAAGATTTGGCGAAGCAGGGGATGCAGGGTGGCAGGCAGATGGGAATCATCAACTCGCGGACGACGACGGATTTGCAGGGACATCAATATGATCCAGTATCTTGAGCAGCTGTTCGGGGCTCTGATACCCGCGCACCAGATCCCCGTCAGAGGAGACCCAGGCCGGCAGTACCTTGACCCCCAACCATTGGCTCAGGCCAATATTTTGGATAAGGGTCTCACTACATGCCGTTTGAGGCAAATAGGCTTTTAACGGATCATTTTGCAGCAGGGGGTCGCTGCACCAGTCTGCCGCCCGTTCGGCATGGTCAATGACGGGATAGATCTCGACGCTCACGCCGGAGGCCTGCAACTGTTGCAGTGTGGCGGAGAGCTGACGGCGTGCCGCATCCTGTTCGCCGAGAAACAGCGCGACCCGGTGACGCTCATCCCGAGCCTTGAGCACGATGGGAGTATGGGCCACCTGAGCCAGGCCCAGTCGGCGCTGCTCACGCATGCCAGAGATGGTCAGGTTCTTCATGTCACGGGTCATATCCAGCATGATTCCCTGCACCACATAGTCCCCTTTGGCATCGCTGTAGAGCACCCCTTGCGAGGTGCCCAGCATATACAACCCCGCGATTGGGGTCGGTTCAACCAGATAGACGGGGACCCCCAGCCGGGCCGTGATGGTCTGTTTCAAGGCTTGGGTATCCATCCCCGCTCTGGCAGCAAATGTGCACAAAAGCATCATTCCCAGTAGTAAATACTTCACTTGTTTACTCACGTGGTATGAATGAATCGACCCAGCAAACTACAGCAGCACAGCTCATCATTCAACCAGCTACTTACCAAAAAATTAATATCACTTTGTACCAAAAAAATGGCTCCCCCCGATTGCCAAGGACTCATAACGCCCGCAAGCTAGTCAGGACGACAGTAACAACGCGGCTTAGCCTCTGTTTTTCCTGACAAGAGTTCGCCCTTTGGCAAGGGTAATCAACACGCTATCTTGTTTAATTTCGGAGGAAATAATGAGTCTGATTCAAGAGTTCAAAGCCTTTGCCGCCCGCGGCAACGTCATCGACATGGCGGTCGGTATCATCATTGGTGCCGCCTTCGGCAAAATTGTTTCCTCTTTTGTCGGTGACGTGATCATGCCGCCCATCGGCCTGATCCTGGGCGGCGTGGACTTCAGCGACCTGGCGGTCACCCTGAAGGCCGCAGAAGGTGCAACACCCGCCGTAGTTATCGCCTATGGCAAGTTCATCCAGACCATCATCGACTTTCTGATCATCTCTTTTGCCATCTTCATGGGACTGAAGGCCATCAACACCCTGAAGAAAAAGCAGGAAGAGGAAGCCGCCGCCCCGGCAGGCCCGACCAAGGATCAGGAGCTGCTGACCGAGATCCGTGATCTGCTGAAATCCCAGCAAGGGAAATAAGCGCCATCTCCTGTCGTGTAGAGATAAAAAAACCGCCTGCTGGCGGTTTTTTGTTTTTGGGAGGCCAGCCACTCAGGCTCTGGGGTGATGCTCCCCGTGCAGCGCCTTGAGTCGCTCGTTGGCCACATGGGTGTAGATCTGGGTGGTGGAAAGATCCGCGTGACCCAGCAGCATCTGCACAACCCGCAGGTCTGCGCCGTGGTTGAGCAGATGGGTGGCAAAGGCGTGGCGCAAGGTATGGGGGGATAGCTCGCCGTTAATCCCGGCCCGCTGCGCGTAAAGCTTGATGCGGTGCCAGAAGGTCTGGCGGGTCATCATACGGGCCTGCTTGGAGGGAAACACCACATCCGAGCTGGTGCCCCCCAGCAGCAGGGTGCGGGCCTCCCGGTAGTAACGCTCCAGCCAGTGCATCGCCTCCTCGCCCATCGGCACCAGCCGCTCCTTGTTGCCCTTGCCTACCACCCGCACCAGCCCCTGACGCAGGCTGACATGCTCGGCGGTGAGCCCCACCAGCTCGGAGACCCGCAGCCCGGTGGCGTAGAGCAGCTCCAGCATCGCCTTGTCCCGCAGCTCCAGCGGGTCATCCACCAGCGGCGCACTCAGCAGGGCATCCACTTCCGCTTCGCTTAAATCGGAGGGGAGTTTTTTCGGCAGCTTGGGCCCCTCCAGCAGCACGGTCGGATCATCGCTGCGCAGCTTCTCGCGGTTGAGATACTGGTAAAAACGGCGCAGCGCCGACAGGAAGCGGGCGGTGCTGCTCGCCGCAAACTGGTGATCGACCCGCCAGGCGAGGTAGTGCTGGATCTCGTCCATCCCCGCCAGCAGCAGCGAGCTACCCTGCTCGTCGAGCCAGAGGGAGAACTTCTCCAGATCGCTGCGATAGGAGCTGACCGTGTTGTCAGACAATCCCCGCTCCAGCCAGAGGGCGTCGAGGAAGGGTTCAATCAGGGGATGGAGGTCGGGCTTGCTCATGGTGCGCTGCAATCAGGGGATCGATGGCCCATTGTAACGCGCCAACTCCTTGGAAAGACAAGGCACTTTCATTGGAAAGATAAGGCACGTTTGCCAGGCCTCTTGCCGGGCGGTGAAGGTCGAATGGCAATCTGCTAGACTGGCCCCCTCCCCTTACGTTACCCATCGTGTTGCCCACATGGCGTCGTCCACACGAGCAAGCGAGAAAGCGCCCAAAGAGAGAAGAGCGATGAAGATTGGTCTGTTTTACGGTTCCACCACCTGTTACACCGAGATGGCTGCCGAGAAGATCCGCGCCCTCATCGGCCCCGAGCTGGTGGATATTCACAATATCAAGGATGTCTCCCTGCGCCGGATGGAAGATTACGAGATCCTGATCCTCGGTATCTCCACCTGGGATTTCGGCGAACTGCAGGAGGACTGGGAGTCCCGCTGGGAAGATATCAGCGATCTCCATCTGGAGGGACGCATCGTGGCCCTGTTTGGCCTCGGCGATCAGCTCGGTTATGGCGAATGGTTCCAGGATGCCCTCGGCATGCTGCACGATCAGCTGGTACCAAAAGGGGTCAAGCTGGTGGGCTACTGGCCCAACGAAGGGTACGAATTCGATGCCTCCAAGGCACTGATCGACGATGGCCGTCACTTCGTCGGGCTGGCGCTGGACGATGCCAATCAATATGACCAGACCGATCCGCGCATCGAGCAGTGGGTCGAGCAGATCCTGAGCGAAATCCACGCCCTGCTCTGATCCTTACCCCTCCTCTCAAGGCGGCCACTCACCCGCTGATGTGGCCGCCCGGGCGCAGTTATCGCACCGATTTTCTCAATCGGTATCATCGCGTGGCGCTATAGCGACTTTTTTGTGCTGGTCTGCAACAATGGACTCGACATCCCATAACAATCAGAGCCGGATGTCGGAAGCAAACGGACAGACCAGAAAAGGATATTCTATGACTCCATTCTCCCTGTTGGCCCCCGCCATTGCCCGTGACGTGCTCGATCACGCGCTGGCGCTGGGTGCCGATTTCGCCGAGCTGTTTGTCGAGCGCAAGCGCCGCAGCCAGCTCAGCCTGCTCTCCAGCCAGATAGAGAACATCAGCGGCGGCCTCGATTTCGGCATCGGCGTGCGCCTCTGTTACGGCCACAAGGTGCTCTACGGCTACACCAATCTGGCCAGCCGCGACGAGCTGCTGCGCATCGTCACCCTGCTGGCGGCCAAAGACCGCCGCGACCCCGTGGTGACCGCCACCGCCTTTGATTTCACCCGCCTGAGCGATCGCAACCCTGTGGCGCTGCCGCTCTCGGCCGACAAGCTGCTGGAGCAAAAAATTGCCTATCTGCACGCCATGGATGCGGCAGCCCGCGCCGAGAGCGGCAAGGTGAGCCAGTTCTCCGGCAACGTGCTGGGCTGGGAGCAGGAGGTGGAGATCTTCAACAGCGAAGGAGTGCAAGTGGCCGATCGCCGCCACTACAACCGCATCATGGCCCAGACCATCGCCATGGAAGGGAGCGAGCAGAGCGTCGGTTACGAGGCCCCCGGCGCCCTGATGGGCTGGGAGCATGCCGATCGCATCGATCCGCGCGAGCTGGCCCTCACCGCAACCCGTCAGGCACTGGTGAAGCTGGGCGCGGCTCCCTGCCCGAGCGGCACCCTGCCGGTCATCATGGAGAACGGTTTTGGCGGCGTCATCTTCCACGAAGCGTGCGGCCACCTGCTGGAGACCACCTCGGTAGCCAAGAAGGCCTCGGTATTCCACGACAAGATGGGCCAGCTCATCGCCAATCCGGTGGTCAATGCGGTGGACGAAGGGCTGCAGAGCAACGTCTGGGGCTCCATCAACGTCGATGACGAGGGGATGGCGACCCAGCACACCCAGCTCATCAAGGACGGCGTGCTGACCGGCTTTCTGGTGGACAGAATGGGCGCCCTCAAGACGGGTTACGCCCGCACCGGCTCGGGTCGGCGCGAATCCTACAAGTACGCCCCCACCTCGCGCATGCGCAACACCTATATCGAACCGGGCAGCCACAGCCTCGACGATATGTTGGCCACAGTGGAGCACGGCATCTACGCCAAGAAGATGGGGGGCGGCTCGGTACAGCCCGGTACCGGCGAGTTCAACTTCAACGTGCAGGAGGCCTACCTCATCGAGCACGGCAAAATCACCAAACCGCTCAAGTCAGCCACCCTGATCGGTACCGGCCCGCAGGTGCTGAAAGAGATCTCCATGGTGGGCAGCAATCTGGCGCTGGCCGCCGGTATGTGCGGCTCGGTCTCGGGCTCGGTGCCCACCTCGGTGGGCCAGCCGGCTCTCAAAGTGGACAACATTCTGGTGGGAGGGAACGCCTGATGAGCCAACTCGACATGAACCAACTGCTCACCCGCCTGCTGGACAAGGTGGCCGATCTCAACGCCGAAGCGGACATCATCGCCAACCAGGAGAAAGCCTTCTCCCTCAAGGCAGACAAGGGCGAGCTGGGTGAATACAAGGTCACCAGCAGCCAGCAACTCGGCATTCGCCTGATCAAAGAGGGCCGGGTCGGCATCGCCTACTCGGAATCTCTCGATGAGCTGGCGCTGGATGCCATGCTGCAGGATGCGCTCGATGCCAGCCGCTTTGCCAAGGTGGATCCGGATCAGCGCATCTCGGTGGCCAATAGCCGGATCACCACAGATTGCGCCGAGATCAACCAGCCCGATACCACGCCGGTTGAGGAGAAGATCGCTCTGGCCCTGCGCCTCGAATCAGACATGCTTGCCATGCCCGATGTGAGCGGCGCCCCCTACAACAGCTTCTTCGAAGGGGAGAGCCAGCTCTGGCTCGCCAACAGTCAGGGCACCCTTTGCCAGCACGGCGAGTTCAGCGTCGGCTGCTACACCTCGGCGCTGGTGGAACGGGATGGCCGCCAGTCGATGCACTCGCAGGGGCAGTATGGCCGTCGCTTCGACGAGCTGGATAGCCAGGCCCTGATCGAGCAGATCTACGTCATCGCCGATGGACTACTGCCCGGTGAAGCGGTGCCGAGCGGTCGCTACAGCGTCATCTTCAGTACCAACTGCTTTGCCAGCCTGTTTGGCTGCTTTCAGGGGGTGCTATCGGGCAAATGGGCCCAGCAGGGGATCAACCCCTGGCGCAGCAAGGTCGGCCAGAGCGTGGCGTCACGCTGGCTTACTCTGGAGAGCCGGGTCTATATGCCGGGTGGCATGAACATCAAGGCGTTTGATGGCGAGGGGGCAGCCAGCTCGGATCTGCTGCTGATTGGCGAAGGGGAGCTGAAGACCCTGCTCCATAACAGTGCCACCGCCCGCCACTTTGGCGTCGCCAGCAACGGCTCGGCCGCTCGCGGTGCCCGCAGCGCCCTCGATGTGACCGCTCGCCATCTGGTGTTTGGCGCAGGTCCCCATAGCGAAGCGGAAGTGCAGAGCGGCGACTATCTGGAACTGGTCAAGCTCGATGGCCTGCATTCCGGTGCCGATGCGGTGAGCGGCGACTTCTCCTTTGGTGCGTCAGGGTTCCTCTGTCGCGATGGCGTGCGACTCCAGCCGGTGCGCGGCATCACGGTGGCGGGCAACTTCTACCGCCTGCTCGGCGAGCTGGAAGCGGTCGGTGACACCCTGCATCACAACGATGGCAAGGGCTTCTACGCCCCGCTGATCCGTTTTGGCGGCCTCTCCGTTGCGGGCAAGTAATCCCGCCCATCCATAGAGAGAGGCGCCTGATGGCGCCTCTCTCTTATTGGCAAGCAAATTCGCAAGCAGGGTGTCGATACCTCTGGCTAAATGGACGATTACGCTTCGCTAATCGTCCCTACAGGTCTCGTTATCTCATCCGCATTGATGGCATGGTTCAGGGCGCGAGCGGCTCGCGGTGATACTCGGCGCAGCCGCATTCTGGGCAAGTATCGAGCTGCTGGGGATGCAGCACGGTATGACGCCAGCCGCACTGGTCGCACACCATGACCCCGAGCCCTACCCAGTCACCCGCTTCGTAAACCCCCTTGTGCTCCAGCTCGTCGGCCAGCTCCCGCCACTCCACCTGGGCGCGGTCGGTCACATCCGCCAACCAGGACCAGGCGGTGTCTTTCAGGGCCAGCATAAAGGCAGACTCTTCCACCTGCGCACTATCGTCATGGCGCCCCTCGTCATAGTTGCCCAGATCCCGCTTCACGTACTCGGCGATGAGCGCCAGCTCGTCCTGGGTCAGGTCACTGGCGGCCTCCAGATAGGCCTGCACCTTGGCGATCATCCGGTTGAGGCGCTCCCCCTGGAACTCTTCAGTCTCTTGCCACTGTTTTTGCAGCTCGGCAATGAAGGCTTCGTACCCTTTTTGACGTTTGTCCATGGCTCTAACTCCTCTACTAAACCCTGATCTGGCCCGGCTTAAGGCCCAAGGGACGCTGGCGGTTGTTGCCGCCGCAGGATATGGGTATTCTATTGCGATTTCCCAGCTGATTTATCTATTCATTTCACAGATCCGGATGTCACCAATGCAAGAGCAATACGTTCCCCAATCAATCGAACCAGCAGTGCAAAAGCACTGGGATGCCAAGAAAACCTTCAAGGCCGTGGAGAAAGTAGACAAGGAGAAGTTCTACTGCCTGTCCATGTTCCCCTATCCGTCTGGTCGACTACACATGGGGCACGTTCGTAACTACACCATAGGTGATGTGATCTCCCGTTATCAACGGCTCAATGGCAAGAACGTGCTGCAACCCATAGGTTGGGATGCATTCGGTCTGCCAGCGGAGAACGCCGCAGTCAAAAACAACACTGCCCCGGCGCCCTGGACCTACGAAAACATCGAATACATGAAGAATCAGCTGAAGATGCTGGGTCTGGGTTATGACTGGGATCGTGAAGTCGCCACCTGCAAGCCGGATTACTACCGCTGGGAGCAGTGGTTCTTCACCAAGCTCTACGAGAAGGGTCTGGTCTACAAGAAGACCTCCTCCGTCAACTGGTGCCCGAACGACATGACAGTGCTGGCCAACGAGCAGGTGGTCGACAACTGCTGCTGGCGCTGTGACACCCCGGTGGAACAGAAAGAGATCCCCCAGTGGTTCATCAAGATCACCGACTACGCCGAAGAGCTGCTGAACGACATCGACAATCTGGAAGGCTGGCCGGAGATGGTCAAGACCATGCAGCGCAACTGGATTGGCCGCTCCGAAGGGGTCAACATCAGCTTCGCCATTGAGGGTCAGGCTGAGCAGCTGGAGGTCTACACCACCCGTCCGGACACCTTC
Source organism: Aeromonas sp. QDB62 (assembly GCF_027705695.1). NCBI lineage: Bacteria > Pseudomonadati > Pseudomonadota > Gammaproteobacteria > Aeromonadales > Aeromonadaceae > Aeromonas > Aeromonas sp. QDB62. The sequence goes on from NZ_JAPDCD010000003.1 coordinate 72,986, forward strand.
ATGGGCGTCACCTATGTCGGTATCGCCGCCGGTCACCCGCTGGCGCTGCAGGCTGCTGCCAGCAACCCGGAACTGGCCGCCTTTATCGAAGAGTGCAAGAACACCAAGGTAGCCGAAGCCGAACTGGCCACCATGGAGAAGAAAGGCATGGCCACCGGCCTCTATGCCATTCACCCGCTGGATGGCCGCAAGGTACCGGTCTGGGTCGCCAACTTCGTACTGATGAACTACGGCACCGGCGCCGTGATGGCAGTTCCGGCTCACGACCAGCGTGACTTCGAGTTCGCCACCAAATATGGCCTCGACATCAAGGCGGTGATCAAGCCGGTTGATGGCGACGTCGATGTGAGCGAAGCGGCTTATACCGAGAAGGGCGTACTGTTCAACTCCGGCGAGTTTGACGGTCTCGACTTCCAGGGCGCTTTTGACGCCATCGCCAACAAGCTGGAAGCGCTAGGCCACGGCAAGCGCACCGTCAACTTCCGTCTGCGTGACTGGGGTGTCTCCCGTCAGCGTTACTGGGGTGCCCCCATCCCGATGCTGACCCTGGCTGACGGCACCGTGGTGCCGACGCCGGAAGATCAACTGCCGGTACTGTTACCGGAAGATGTGGTGATGGATGGTATCCAGAGCCCGATCAAGGCCGACGCCGAGTGGGCCAAGACCACTTACAACGGTCAGGAAGCGTTCCGCGAGACCGATACCTTCGACACCTTTATGGAGTCTTCCTGGTACTACGCGCGCTACTGCTCTCCGGACTACGACAAGGGCATGCTGGACCCGGCTGCTGCCAACCACTGGCTGCCGGTGGATCAGTACATCGGCGGTATCGAGCACGCCTGTATGCACCTGCTCTACGCCCGCTTCTTCCACAAGCTGCTGCGTGACGCAGGTCTGGTCAACAGCGACGAGCCCTTCAAGCGTCTGCTCTGCCAGGGCATGGTGCTGGCCGACGCCTTCTACTACAAAGACGAGAAGGGCGGCAACGTCTGGGTCAGCCCGACCGACGTCAAGGTGGAGCGTGACGAGAAGGGTCGCATCACCAAGGCCACCGACAACGAAGGCCGTGAGGTAATGCACTCCGGCATGACCAAGATGTCCAAGTCCAAGAACAACGGCATCGACCCGCAGCTGATGGTCGAGCGTTACGGCGCCGATACCGTCCGTCTGTTCATGATGTTCGCCTCCCCGGCCGAGATGACTCTTGAGTGGTCCGACTCCGGCGTAGAGGGTGCCCAGCGCTTCCTGCGCCGCCTGTGGCGCACCACCTTCGAGCACGTCTCCGGTGGCGCCGTTGCCGCACTGGATGTGGCGGCGCTCACCAACGAGCAGAAAGCGGTACGCCGTGAACTGCACAAAACCATCGCCAAGGTGAGCGATGACGTGGGTCGCCGTCAGACCTTCAACACCGCCATCGCCGCCATCATGGAGCTGATGAACAATCTGGCCAAGCTGGGCAGCGACGAGCAGGACCGCGCCCTGATGCAGGAAGCGCTGGAAGCTGTCGTGGTCATGCTCTACCCCATCACCCCGCACATCGGCTTCGAACTGTGGAAGATGCTGGGCAAGGGTGACGACGTGGATCACGCTGCATGGCCGGTGGCCGATGAAGCGGCCATGGTCGAGACCGAGAAGCTGGTCGTGGTACAGATCAACGGCAAGATGCGCGGCAAGCTGACCGTACCGGCCGAGATCAGCCAGGCTGATGTCGAGAAGCTGGCGATGGCCGATGCCTCCGTGCAGAAGTTCACCGACGGTCTGACCGTGCGCAAGGTGATCTATGTACCTGGCAAGCTGCTCAACATTGTCGCTAACTGATTGGCTACCAACTGATCATTGCCAATCTGTGACAGCAAACGGATGATAACGGCGGGCCTTGCGCCCGCCGCTTTCCCTTAATGCAAAGAGGATTTTCTATGGGCACCATCTTCACCCGCTGGATGGCCATCGTGCTGGCTGGTCTGCTGCTGCAAGGCTGCGGCTTTCACATGCGCGGCAACGGCATTCCGAGCGAGCTGATGACCATGAAGGTCGTGGGCGACAACAAGAGCGACTTCTACCGGATGGTTACCACCCGCCTGAAGGCCTCTGGCGTGACCCTGGCCGACAAGGAGGGCATTCCGGTGCTCACTCTGGGCGGCGTAGGCAGCACCAGTCAGGTCGCCTCGGTCAACGCACTGGGGACGGACACCGAATATGTGTTGGGCTTTGGTACCCAATTCACCATCTCGGTGCCGGGCAAGCCGACTCAGGTCTTCCCCATCAACTTCAACCGCAGCTTCCTCAACAAGCCGGATGCAGCGCTCGCCTCCTCCCGTGAGCAGGAGCAGCTCAACCGCGAGATGCAGGAGCAGGCGGCCAATCAGGTGATCCGGCAGTTGAGTCAGGTCAGCTTCTGATGCGGATTTATCCTGAACAATTTGGTGACGAGTCGCAGTTCAAGCAGCCAAAGCAGGCCGCGAATCTTGTGCGCCTTCATTTCAGTCAGGCAAGCTTCTGATGCGAATTTATCCGGAACAATTTGGTGACCACCTCAAAGCAGGGCTTCGGCCCTGCTATCTCGTTTTTGGCGACGAGCCCCTGTTGCGACTAGAGGCGATCGATGCCATCCGTCAGGTCGCCCGCAAACAGGGTTTCGATGAACGCCACACCTTCGTGGTGGAACAGGGGCTGGACTGGAATCAGGTCTACGATGCCTGTCAGGCGATGAGCCTTTTCTCTGCCCGTCAGATCATCGAGCTGGAGCTGCCCGCCAAGGTGGACAAGGATCTCGCTGCCCGCATCAGCGAAATCGGCAAGCAGCTCCATCCCGACCTGCTGCTGGTGCTGAGCGGCGGTCGTCTCAACCAGACCCAGATGAAAGCAGCCTGGTTCGACAAGCTCTACCAGATTGGTACCTATGTGCCGGTCAACCATCCGGAGCCCAAATTTTTCCCGCGCTGGATGAGTGCCCGTTTCCAGCGTTTCGGCCTCAAGGCGCTGCCGGATGCCATCAACTTCATGTGCCACTCCTACGAGGGCAACCTGCTGGCCGCCAGTCAGGAGATCGAGAAGCTGACCCTGCTCTCGCCGCCCCAGCCCATCAGCGTCACCTATCTGCAAGAGACCATCATCCGCCACGCCCACTTCACCCCGTTCCAGCTGGTCGATACCCTGCTGGAGGGCAAGGTGAACCGGGCCCAGCGCATTCTGGCCGCCCTGCGGGCCGAAGGCACCGAGCCGGGGATGCTGGCCTGGACCCTCTGCCGCGAGCTGGAGCAGCTGACCGAGCTGTCGCTGGCGATGCGCAACGGCCAGCCGCTGGGGGAGCACTTCAGCCGCTTGCGCATCTGGCAGAGCCGCCAGCAGCTGATCCAGCAGGCGCTGACCCGACTGCCGTTTGCCAAGTTGCAGCAGCTGTGGCAACTGATGGCCCAGCTGGACGATGCCCAGCGCCGCTTCGATACCGAACAGGCCTGGCTGATGTTGCAGACCATTGCCCTCGGCTTTCGTGATGGCACCCCGCTGCCGCTGGTGATGGAGAGTAGCCCGTGCTGAAAGCGCCTGTCGGTTTGCTTGGCGGCACCTTCGACCCCATCCATATCGGCCATCTGCGCCCGGCCATCGAGGCGCGCGATGCCCTAGGGCTGGCCGAAATACGGCTGATCCCGAACCATATCCCGCCGCACCGCGCCAATCCGTTCTGCTCAAGCGAACAGCGCCTCGCCATGGTCAGACTGGCGGCGGCGGAGAACCGCTACTTTGTGGTGGATGAGCGCGAGCTGAGACGGGACAAGCCCTCTTACACCATCGATACCCTGATCGAGCTGCGTCATGAACTGCCCGATACGCCGCTCTGTTTTCTGATGGGGATGGATTCCCTGCTAAGCCTGCCAAGCTGGCACCGCTGGCAGGAGCTGCTCGACTATGCCCATCTGGTGGTGAGCGTGCGGCCGGGCTGGCAACCGGATTATCCGGCCGAAGTAGCGCAACTGCTGGCGCGCCATCACACCCGCGATGCCGGCGCGCTGCACCAGCGTCTGGCCGGCCATATCTGGCTGGCGGACAACCAGCCCATCGAACTGTCAGCCACCCGGCTGCGGGCCCTGCTGGATGCGGGGCATGACACCCGCTACCTCTTGCCCGAGTCGGTTGCGCACTATATTGATCAACAGGGGCTCTACCGCGCCAATCGCCGCTAGCCCCTGTCGTAATCCCGCCCCGCCCGATGGGAAACGGGAGTGACCATGATATAATCCGCCGCCCTGACGCAAACGCTGCGCGCCGGAACAGAGGAGAGACTCATTGCAAGGCCAAGAACTGCATGCCTTTATCATCGACAAGATCGATGACATGAAAGGCCGCGACATCATCACCCTCGATGTACGCGGCAAATCCAGCATTACTGACACCATGATCGTCTGTTCCGGCAACTCCAGTCGTCACGTCAGCGCCATTGCCCACCATCTGGCCGGCGAGGCCCGCCACGCGGGTCTCGATCTGCTGAGCGTGGAAGGGCAGTTGAGCGGTGAATGGGTACTGGTAGATATGGGCTCGGTGATCGTGCATGTGATGCAGGATGAACATCGTGACTTCTACCAACTGGAAAAGCTGTGGAGCGGTGCCGCTCAAGTGAATGCGCAATAAGAGCACAAGTGTAACGACCATGAAGATCCAGTTGATTGCGGTGGGCACCAAGATGCCCGCCTGGGTAGAGCATGGCTTCGAAGAGTATCGTCGCCGCTTCCCGAAAGACATGCCGTTTGAACTCGTCGAGATCGGCGCAGGCAAACGGGGCAAAAATGCCGACATTCCCCGCATCCTGCAGAAGGAAGGGGAAGCCATGCTGGCGGCCGCAGGCCGCTCGCGTATCGTCACCCTCGATATTCCGGGCAAACCCTGGACCACCGAGCAGCTGGCTACCCAGCTGGAAGCGTGGAAACTTGATGGCCGCGATGTCGCCCTGCTGGTCGGCGGGCCGGAAGGCTTGTCCCCCGAGTGCAAGACTGCCGCCGAACAGAGCTGGTCGCTGTCACCGCTCACCCTGCCCCATCCGCTGGTGCGGGTACTGGTGGCCGAGAGCCTCTATCGGGCCTGGAGCATCACCACCAATCATCCGTATCATAGAGAGTGAGCCATGCGTCTCTGGAGTCTCACCTCTCATATTCACCCGTATCACAGAGAGTGAACAATGCAGTTCCTGCTGTTATTGCCCCCAAGGGTCTTGAGGTAAAGGCATGCTGAAACAACGCATCGAAATGCGCGATCACAGTGCCGAGGGCAATCTGTTCTTCCGGCGCACCCTGGTAGCCTACATCGGTATCGTCGTGCTGATGCTGGTGCTGCTGGGCAATCTCTATTATCTGCAGGTCGAGTCCTACGACACCTACCAGACTCGCTCCAACTCTAACCGTATCCGCGTGGTGCCGGTGGCGCCGCCACGGGGGCTGATCTATGACGCCAACGGCGTGCTGCTGGCGGAAAACCGCCCGGTCTACAGTCTGGAAATCGTGCCGGAAGAGACCACGGATCTCGAAAAAACCGCCGACCAGCTGATCACCCTGCTGGGGCTGCCGGAAGGCACCAAGGAGAAGTTCCTCGCCGAAGTGAAGCGCCAGCGCCGCTTCAAGCCGGTCGCCCTCTACGAGAAGCTGACCGAGTATCAGGTGGCCCTCTTCTCGGTCAACCAGCACAACTACCCGGGCGCCAGCATCGAGGCCTACCTGAAGCGCTACTACCCGTTTGGTGACACCCTCACCCATGCGCTGGGCTATGTGGCCAAGATCAACACCCGTGACGTGGAGCGCCTCGACAAGGAAGAAAAACTCGCCAACTACGCGGCCACCAAGGATATCGGCAAGCAGGGGGTGGAGAAGTATTACGAGGATCAGCTGCACGGCGTGGCGGGCTATCAGGAGGTCGAGGTGAACAACCGCGGCCGGATTGTCCGCACCCTCAAGTTCCAGCCGCCCATTCCCGGCCAGGATATCTACCTCAATATCGACGTCCGGATGCAGCTCAAGGCCCAGCAACTGCTGGCTGGCCAGCGCGGTGCCATCGTGATGATGGACCCGAGAACCGGCGCCATCCTGGCCCTGGAGTCGAGCCCGAGCTATGACCCCAACCTGTTCGTGACCGGTATCTCCAGCGCCAACTACTCGGCGCTGCTCAACGATCCGGCGCGGCCGCTGGTGAACCGCACCACTCAGGGCATTTATGCCCCCGCCTCCACCGTCAAACCCATGATGTCCATCATGGGCCTCAACGAGGGGGCCATCACCCCGGGCTACCGCTATTTCGGCGGCCCGAGCTTCTCCATTCCCGGTACCACCAAGAAGTTCCGCGACTGGCGCCGCTGGGGTCATGGCTGGCTCGATGTCTATCGCGCCATCGAGGTCTCGGCAGATACCTACTTCTACGATCTCGCCTATCGGGTCGGCATCGACAAGATCCACAGCTACATGACCAAGTTCGGCTTCGGTCAGTACACCGGCGTCGATCTCTATGAAGAGACCAAGGGCGTCATGCCGTCTCGCAACTGGAAGATGGCCCGCTGGCGCCAGCCCTGGTATCAGGGTGACACCATCTCGGTCGGTATCGGTCAGGGCTACTGGAGCGCCACCCCGCTCCAGCTGGCCAAGGCGATCAGCATCCTGACCCAGAACGGCCACGACGTGACCCCGCACCTGCTCAAGAGCACCGCCTCACAGGCGGGGGTGGTCGATGCCCCCATCAACCCCAATATCGCCCTCAAGCTCAAGAACGACAGTTTCTGGAAAGTGGCGCAGGAGGGGATGTGGCGCGTCAACCATGGCAGTGAAGGCAGTGGCCGTCACTCGTTCGCCAAGGCCCCTTACTCCTCGGGTGGCAAATCGGGCACCGCTCAGGTGGTCGGTCTGAAGGAAAATCAGGTGTACAACATCAAGACCGTCAAGGCGGAGCATCGCGATAACGCCCTGTTCGTTGCCTATGCCCCCTTTGAGGCGCCCAAAGCAGTAGTGGCACTGGTGCTGGAAAACTCCATCGGTGGTGGTGGTGGCCGGGCTGCATCGCCCATTGCTCGCCAGATGCTGGATGCCTATCTGCTGCCCCCTGATCCGCAACTGCCACCGGCACCGGAAAAGCCGTCCCAACCGAGTGAGGTCGCCCCCCATGAGTAATTCAGCTCGCCAGCAGAGTATCTGGTACAAGCTGCATATCGACTTGCCCCTGCTGCTCGGTCTGCTGGCCGTGATGACCCTCTCCATGGTAGTGCTCTACTCCGCCTCCGGTCAGGATATCGACTCCATCGTGCGCCAGCTGGTGCGCGGCGGCCTCGCCTTTGCTCTGATGATCGGCATGGCCCAGCTGCCCCCCTCCCTCTACGCCCGCTGGTCGGTGCCGCTGTTCGCCGTGGTGGTACTGATGCTGATTGCGGTGGACGTGTTCGGCCACATCGGCAAGGGGGCCCAGCGCTGGCTCGATCTGGGCTTTATGAAGTTCCAGCCCTCCGAGGTAATGAAGCTCTCCATGCCGATCATGGTGGCCGCCTGGCTCAGTCGCCACTCGCTGCCCCCCAAGTTCAGCCATGTGGTGATCGCCCTCATCATGGTGCTGCTGCCCACCCTGCTGATCGCCGCCCAGCCCGACCTTGGCACCTCCATTCTGGTGGCCGCCTCCGGCTTCTTCGTCATCTTCCTGGCGGGACTCAGCTGGTGGCTGATCGGGCTGGCGGTCATGTTGATGGTCGCCTTTATGCCGGTGCTCTGGTTCTTCCTGATGCACGACTACCAGCGCCAGCGGGTGCTGATGCTGCTCGACCCGGAGAAAGACCCGCTCGGCCGCGGCTATCACATCATCCAGTCCAAGATTGCCATCGGCTCCGGCGGCGTCTTTGGCAAGGGGTGGCTGCAAGGGACCCAGTCCCAGCTGGAGTTCTTGCCCGAGCGCCATACCGACTTCATCTTCGCGGTATTTAGCGAGGAGTTCGGGCTGGTGGGGGTTGCCCTGCTGCTGGTGCTCTACCTCTACGTCATCAGCCGCTGCCTGTTTATCTCGATGCAGGCCCAGAACAGCTTCGAGCGACTGCTGGGCGGCGCCATCACCCTCACCTTCTTCGTCTATGTGTTCGTCAACATGGGCATGGTGAGCGGTATCCTGCCAGTTGTAGGGGTTCCCCTGCCGCTGGTGAGTTATGGCGGCACCTCCATGGTGACCCTGATGGCCGGCTTTGGCATACTGATGTCCATTCAGACTCATAGAAGACTGCTCGCCTGATGAAACGGGTTGGATTGCTGCTCTCTCTCGCCGCCTCGATGGCAACCGCTGCCGTGGCGCCGGATCGCTTGGCCCTGCTCGCCGAACAGCAGCAAGTGCCGCTGGCGGAGTTGCAGGCCGCGGTCGCCCGCGCCCAACTGCGCCAGGAGGTGCTCGACACCATCAGCAAGCCGTGGGAGGCCAAACCCTGGCATCGCTACCGGCCGCTGTTTGTCACCCCGGATCGCATCCGTGACGGCCAGCTGTTCTGGCAGCAGCATGCGGCGACGCTGGCCCGCGCGGAGCAGACCTATCGGGTGCCCGCCTCGCTCATCGTGGCCATCATCGGGGTCGAGACCTTCTATGGTCGCCAGATGGGCCGTCATCCGGTGCTCGATAGCCTCTACACCCTGGGGTTTCACTACCCGGAGCGCAGCGACTTCTTTGCCAAGGAGTTTGCCCAGCTGGTGTTGTTGGCGAGGGAAGAGGGCTGGCCGCTGGAGCGCCTCAAGGGCTCCTATGCCGGGGCCATGGGGATGGGGCAGTTCATGCCCTCCAGCTACCGCCACTACGCCGTCGATTTTGACGGGGATGGCAAACGGGATCTGTTTGCCAACCCGGTCGATGCCATCGGCAGCGTGGCCAACTATTTTGCCAGCCACCAGTGGCGCAGGGGCGAATCCGTGGTGGAACCGGCCCAGATCGGGCTGATGGCAGTCGAACCTTTGCTGAGATCTGAGCCCGAGCTTACACAACAGTGGTCAGAACTGGCGGCGGCAGGGATTGAGCTCGCCACGCCGCTGGCCCCACAGACGCCGGTCAAGTTACTGGCGTTTGCCCAAGCCGATGGACCGGAATACTGGGTCGCACGGCATAACTTTTATGTGATCACCCGCTACAATCGCAGCCCACTCTATGCGATGGCGGTGTATCAACTTAGCCAAGCCATTCAGGAAGCGTATGCATCTTCGTCACAAACTCCTCCCGCTCAGCCTGAGCTTGTTGCTGGCCGCCTGTAGCAGCCAGCCGGAACAGTCCGCCCCCGTCGAGCCACAAGCACCGGTCAGCAAGCCACCCGTTATCGAGATCCCGCAAGCCACCGGCGCCATTCCGCGCCCCGAGCCCCTGAGTGCCAGCGGCAACCGGGACTACTGGATCGGCAAGCAGAAAAACGAGGTGTGGCGCGATATCAAGCACTACAGCGAAGAGGGCACCGCCAGCTGGCTGTCGCCGGATCTGGATGGCCAGAAGACCGCCAACGGCGATGTACTGGACAGCAAGCTGTTCAGCGCCGCCCACCGCAACCTGCCCATCCCGAGCTATGTGCGGGTCACCAATCTGGACAATGGGCTGGAGACCATAGTGCGGGTCAACGATCGCGGCCCGTTCAACAGCTCTAACCTGATCGATCTCTCCTACGCGGCCGCCAAGCAGCTGGAGATGGTCGATAGCGGTGAAGCGCGGGTAAGGCTGGAGCTGATCAACGACACCCCGGATCAGATGGTGATCATGGAGCCGATGAAGCCCATCGAGATGACCCCGACCACCCCGGCTGCTGCGGCGCCGAACACCATGTCACAAGATGGCTTCCTGGGTGAACCGACCGCACTGGCGATGGCCACTCCCGCCGCCGACCCCGATCCTGTCAAGGAGCCAACAGCCAAGCCCGCCCAAGCGGCGCCGGTTAAACCAGCGCCAGCCAAGGCCGCAGCGCCCGCCAGCAGTGGTGATGGCAAGATGATCCAGGTGCTGGCCAGCGGCTCCCGGGAGCGGGCCGAGGCGATGGGCAAGGTGATGACCCAGCGTTACGGCGTGCCCTACCGGGTCGATGCCCATGGCGCCATTTTCCGGGTGCTGATTGGCCCGGTCGCCGCCGACCAGCAGGCAAGTGTGCTGGAAAAAGTACGTCAGGGCGGGCTGGAACAGGCCTTTATCGTCCCCTGATCGCCCCCTTTTGCCGCGGATGTGACTAACCGCTTACTCACTGTCATCACGTCGTTTTATGGCGTGATGACAGGGAGTGATGGATAAAAAACCAGTTCTGATCGCCATGTCGGGCTATAACCTGCGGGCGCATCTGGTATAGTTAGGCCCGCATTTTATCCCCATCTGGCTCGCAGGAATTTCAAGATGTCCAAATTTGCCCGTTCAGTTCTTCTGGCCTCACTGATCAGCGTAACCGCCCAGGCCAATACGCCGGTGCCGACACCGACCCCGAATGCCATGCCCATGGTGGTACCCGCCGCGCCGGAGATCTCCGCCAAGGCTCATATTCTGATCGACTACTACTCCGGTCAGGTGCTGGCCGAGCAGAACGCCGAAGAGCGTCTGCCGCCCGCCAGTCTGACCAAGATGATGACCTCCTACATCATCGGCCAGGAGCTGCTGAAGGGGAACATCAAGCGCACCGACATGGTGACCATCAGCCAGAACGCCTGGTCCAAGAACTACTCCGACTCCTCCAAGATGTTTATCGAGGTGGGCAAGCAGGTCTCCGTCGATGACCTGAACAAGGGCATCATCATCCAGTCCGGCAACGACGCCTGCGTCGCCATGGCCGAGTTCCTGGCAGGCAGCACCGACTCCTTCGCCAGCCTGATGAACAGCTGGGCCGCCAAGCTCGGCATGAACGACAGCCACTTCATGAACCCGCACGGTCTGGATGCGGAAGGTCACTACAGTACCGCTCACGACATGGCCCGTCTGGGTCAGGCGCTGATCCGCGACCTGCCGGAGGAGTACAAGATCTACTCCCAGAAATCCTTCGTGTTCAACGGCATCACCCAGCACAACCGCAACCGCCTGCTGTGGGATCAATCCCTGCAAGTGGATGGCATCAAGACCGGCCACGTCAGCCAGGTCGGCTATAACCTGGTCTCCTCTGCCACCAATAACGAAGGCATGCGCCTGATCGCCGTGGTACTGGGCGCCAGCAGCGAAGGTTCCCGCGCCGCCGAGAGCAAAAAACTGCTCACCTACGGCTTCCGCTTCTTCCAGAGTCTGACCCCGTACAAGGCTGGCACCGAGCTGGTCACCCAGAAGATCTGGATGGGCGACAAGTCTGAAGTGAAACTGGGCGTCGACAAAGATGTCTCCGTGCTGGTCACCCGTGGTCAGGGCAACAACCTGAAGGCTGACTTCCAGCTCGACAGCGAGCTGAAAGCGCCGCTGGCCAAGGGTCAGCGCGTCGGTACCGTGTTCCTGAAGCAGGGCGACAAAGAGATCAAGCAGGTGCCGCTGGTCGCCCTGGAAGAGGTGCAGGAAGGTGGCTTGATGAGCCGTCTGTGGGACTACCTGGTACTGCTGGTCACCAGCTGGTTCAAGTAATCCGACGCACAATCCTCACCAAACAGCGGCGCCAACAGGCGCCGCTGCTGTCTGTGACCGGCAAAGGCAGTGAATAACCCTGTAAACTGCAGGTTCCGCCTTACCCTGATTTGTGGTAAAAAGCAGCACTTCCATCCTTGTCTGACCGATCCTGGCCTTGATCCCGGTCCGGGCAGCGCCCATATAGTTATGAGCCGTGCCCATATAGACTTGAAATGGCGGCCTCCACGGGCCATCGGCCACTAGCCATCCAAGATGAAGTCATCCCGTTGATGACGCAAAAGGTGAGTAAATGAATACCAAGTTTGATGAACTGCTGGAGTTTCCCTGCAAATTCCCGTTCAAGGTGCTCGGCGTTGCCGACCCGGCACTGCCGGAAAGGGTGGTTGAAGTGCTGCAGCAGCACGCCCCCGGCACCTACAGCCCGACAGTCCAGCCCAGCTCCAAGGGCAACTACCACTCGGTCCGCGTGACCGTGACGGCCCAGAGCAAAGAGCACATCGAAGCGATGTACCACGCCCTTGGCAAGATCGAGCTGGTGAAATACGTACTGTAATTTCTCTCTCGCCCCGTTCTGCGGGGCGACTGTTTTTGGCCGCAGCACGCCGCGAGGACGCCATGTCATCCCAGATCCCCGCCCAGTCCAGCCTGATTGTCAGGCAGCTGGGTCGCCGCCCCTACCAGCCGGTATGGGACGCCATGAAAGCCTTCACCGACAACCGCACCCCCGACACCCCGGACGAGTTCTGGGTGGTCGAGCACGATCCCGTCTACACCCAGGGTCAGGCCGGCAAGGCCGAACACCTGCTCAATCCGGGCAATATCCCGGTGGTGCAGAGCGATCGCGGCGGTCAGGTGACCTATCACGGCCCGGGCCAGCTGGTGCTCTACGTACTAGTGGATGTCCGCCGCTGCAAATTCTCGGTTCGCGAGCTGGTGACCGCGCTGGAGACAGCCATCATCAATACCCTCGCCAAGAGCGATATTCAGGCCTATGCCAAGGCCGATGCCCCCGGCGTCTATGTGAAAAATGACCTTGGCATGGAGGCCAAACTGGCCTCGCTCGGCCTGCGCATCCGCAAGGGGTGCTCGTTCCACGGGCTGGCCCTCAACATCAACATGGACATGACCCCCTTCCTGCACATCAATCCGTGCGGCTATGCGGGCATGGCCATGACCCAGACCAGCGCCCAGGGCGGCCCGCAAAGCGTGGCCGAGGCGCAATCCATTCTGGTGGCCGAACTGGCCAACCTGATTGGCTATCAAACAATCATCAATACCGAAGAAGCAGCATGAGCAACCCCATGCCGTGCAACCATGAGGGCTCCGAGCAGACCCTGATGGCTACCAACCAGACAATAACAAACACCGAGAGTGAATCATGAGCAAACCCGTTCGTATGGAGCCGGGCGTCAAGCTGCGCGATGGCGACAAGATGGCCCTGATCCCGGTGAAATTCATGCCGGATCCCAACGAAGAACTCCTTCGCAAGCCGGACTGGATGCGGATCAAGCTGCCCCCCTCCAGCCAGAAGATCGAACACATCAAGAGCACCTTGCGCAAGAACAAGCTGCACTCGGTGTGTGAAGAGGCCTCCTGCCCCAACCTGGCCGAGTGCTTCAACCACGGCACCGCCACCTTCATGATCATGGGCGCCATCTGCACCCGCCGCTGCCCCTTCTGCGACGTGGCCCACGGCCGCCCGCTGGCACTCGATCCGGAAGAGCCGAAAAAGCTGGCACTCACCATCAAGGAGATGGGGCTCAAATACGTGGTGATCACCTCGGTGGACCGCGATGACCTGCGCGACGGCGGTGCCCAGCACTTTGCCGACTGCATCAAGCAGATCCGCGAGCACAGCCCGCAGACCCGCATCGAGATCCTGACCCCGGACTTCCGTGGCCGGATGGAGCAGGCGCTGGAGGTGTTCCGCGACACCCCGCCGGATGTCTTCAACCACAATCTGGAAACTGCGCCGCGCATGTATCGGGTCGCCCGCCCGGGTGCCGACTACAAGTGGTCGCTGGAGCTGCTGCGCCGCATCAAAGAGATGCACCCCCATGTACCGACCAAATCCGGTGTCATGATGGGTCTTGGCGAAACCAACGAAGAGATCGTCGAGGTGCTGAAAGATCTGCGCGCCCACGGCGTCAATATGCTGACCCTGGGTCAGTATCTGCAGCCGAGCCGCCACCACCTGCCGGTGAAGCGTTACGTGCCGCCTGCAGAGTTTGACGAGCTGAAAGATGTCGCCATGGAGCTGGGCTTTACCCACGCCGCCTGCGGCCCCTTCGTGCGCTCCTCCTACCACGCGGATCTGCAAGCCAAGGGTGAAGAGGTCAAATAACCTCGCACGACAGAGCGGCCAAGTAACCGCCTCCATCTCAATTAAAAAGAGCGCCTATTGGCGCTCTTTTTGTAGGTATCCCTGACCGTTGCGGCTTGATCTACTCAGTTGCCGTTGTCGAAGATCCCCTGCTGATGCCAGCGTTGCAGCTGGGCCAGCACCCGGGTCTCCCGCGCCGTCCATTGGGGACAGGGCCCCGCCAGCTGGGTCTTGTTGGTCTGCAGCGCCTCGTCGAGGGCAAACCAGCCGGGCACGAAGCCGAGGCGGATCTCGTAGGGCTGCGGCTGCGGCGCCACCAGCTGATCGCCAATCCGGCACAAGTAGTAGAGCGAGCGGATGCAGTAGGCATCAAACCCGGGCTCGCGGGCGGCGCGATATTCACGGGTCTCGCCAAGCAGAGCCCCCACTTCCATCAGCTCGGCACCGCACTCCTCCAGCAGCTCGCGGGCCAACGCCACATGGTGGTTTTCCCCCGCTTCAACGCCACCACCGGGGAACATCAGATCGCCGTTAACCCGTGAGTGAACCAGCAGCAGCTCGTCGCCACGGGGCACCACGGCACGCACCGTGAGCCGCTCCAGGGTGCGGCCATCGGTGATTACCTCGCCATGAACGAAAGAGAGATCGAACGGATTGGGCCAGCAGCTGGCCGGGGAGAGCGTCGTCATCACTGCATCAGGGCCGGTAGTTGCCATGCTTGAGCTGCTCGACAATCTCGGCAGCCCGCACATCGTAGCCATCCTGCTCGGTCTTGCTCAGGGAGTGATAGATGCCAAAACGCTTGGCAGAGACCTCTGGCGCATCCTGAAACGACTCGCTCACCTTGCCCCACAAATAGGCCAGCCCGTACTGCTTCTGACCCATGTAGAGGGTGCTGAGAGAGGTGAGCATGCGACTGTTGACCTGCTCTCCCTCCCGATAGAGGGAGAGGCCGCGCTGCAGGGTGGCGATGGCCTTCTCGGGGTCGCTCTTGGCGTAGATACCGCCGAGCGCCAGTTGCAGCTCCGGCTCGTCGAGCACCTTGGAACCTTCCAGCGCCATAAACTGCTGGCGGGCCAGCTCGTTAGTGTTGTTGGTCCAGTGCCAGAGCAGCAGATAGGGATCTTGCGAGTTGCGGGTGGCCACATCGAGCTGGGCCAGCTGATCCCCGGCCGCCAGCATCCCCTCCACCCGCGGGCTCTTCTGCTCGCGGGCATTCTTGTACTCGATGTTGGTGGAGCGCTCGGCACACTTGAGATAGCGCTCAAGGTTGCGCATCAGCTCGTACTTGCGCCGATCAGTCCCCTCCTCCTTGAGATAGAAGCGGCTGCGAATGATGTCGGTACGCTCGTAGCGGCACCAGCCATCGTCCACCAGATCCTGACAGAGCTCGGGATGGTTGCTGCAAATATTGTGGATCCGGTCGTCATTGCAGCCCGCCACGGCAAGGCCGACGGAAAGCATGATGAAAGTCTGTCGCAGGGGGAAATTGGCCATGGCTCACATCTTGTTGATAACGCAGGTTGGTAACAACGGGAGCCTCGAGCGGCCACCTACGGCTAGCAAACCGGTTACATATCCATTACAATGCGCGCGCCATATAAGGCCGCGATTGCAGAATAATATAACGAAATATACACCCCTACACTGATCTGCATTCGACGAATTTTCTATTTACACCAACAACGTGAAATAAAGGATCTGGTCAATGACCCACGAGCACTACTTGCAAGCGTGGCAGGAGAGCCAGGAGCTCGCCGAAGCCATGCAGCCCTTGATTGGTCGCCTCTACCGACAACAAGGGGTCGAGATCACCCTCTACGGCCGCCCGCTGCAAAACGCCTCCACCATCGATATCCTCAAGGCCCACCGGGTCGTCCGCCGCCACCAGGGCGCTCCCCTCCCCATCCAGCAAAGCTTCCCCCTGCTCCAGGCCATCGTTGCCCTGAAACCCACCGCCGCCGAGATCGATCTGGGCAAACTGGCGGTGTGTTACTGGCAGGATCATCAGGATGAGGCGGGGATCGAGGACTATCTGCAAGCCAGACTGGCGCCGGCCCTTGGCCGCAGCCAGATGCCGCAAGCCACCGACGTGGTGCTCTACGGTTTTGGCCGTATCGGCCGCCTGCTGGCCCGCCTGCTCATCGAGCGTACCGGCGCCGCCAATCCGCTGCGCCTGCGTGCCATCGTGGTGCGTGGCGGCCGCGACGGAGATCTGGAGAAACGCGCCAGCCTGCTGCGCCGCGACTCGGTGCACGGCCCCTTCAACGGATCTATCGAAGTGGATAGTGATCGCAGTGCCATCATCGCCAACGGCACCTTTATTCAGGTGATCTACGCCAATAGTCCGGCCGACATCGACTACACCGCCTACGGCATTCACGATGCGCTGATCGTCGACAACACCGGCGTCTGGCGCGATGAGGCGGGTCTCTCCGAGCACCTGAAAGCGCGTGGTGCCGGCAAGGTGCTGCTGACCGCCCCCGGCAAGGGGGAGATGAAGAACGTGGTGTTCGGGGTCAACCACGAGGTGATAGGCCCGGATGACAAGATCATCTCCGCCGCCTCCTGTACCACCAACGCCATCACCCCGGTGCTCAAGGTGATGCAGGAACGTTACGGCATCCGCCACGGCCACGTGGAGACGGTCCACTCCTACACCAACGATCAGAACCTCATCGACAACTATCACAAGGGCGAGCGCCGCGGTCGCAGCGCCGCCCTCAACATGGTGATGACCAGCACCGGCGCCGCCAAGGCGGTGGCCAAGGCGCTGCCCGAACTAAAAGGCAAGCTGACCGGCAACGCCATCCGGGTGCCGACCCCCAATGTCTCGCTGGCGATTATCAATCTGTCACTGGAGCAGGCCACCGATCGGGAGAACCTCAACGTCTATCTGCAACAGATGGCGCTAAGCTCGGCGCTCCATCGCCAGATCGACTTCAGCGCCAGCACCGAGCTGGTCTCCTCAGATATGGTGGGTTCCCGTTATGCGGGCATCGTCGACTCCCTGGCGACCATCGCCGAGGGGGATCACTGCGTGCTCTACGTATGGTATGACAACGAGTTCGGGTACAGTTGTCAGGTCGTGCGGGTGATGGAGCAGATGGCTGGCGTAGTCCGCCAGGATCTACCTGCATAGCCCGCCAGGATCTGCCCGTCAGATCCCGCAGTTTATGGCTCAATAGTTCAAGGAGAGGCCGGATGTCGTTTCAACAGGGTGAGTTTTTGCAAGCAATCAGGCAGATGCCACAAGAGGTGTACGAGCGGCTCAAGACCGCAGTCGAGCTGGGCAAGTGGCCCGATGGCAAGCCCCTCACCGACGAGCAGAAAGCCACGTCGCTGCAAGCCGTGATGGCGTGGCAGGCGATGCATCTCGACAACCCCGAACATATGAACATCGGCCGCGATGGCGAGATCGTGATGAAGAGCAAAAGTGAGCTCAAGAGACTGTTTCGTGATGAAAATCAGCCGATTGAGGAAGAGATAGTGCGGGTCAATCTCAACCACTGAGACCGCTCGCCATCCCGTCTCGCGGCGGCCAATCGAATAGCGAGAGAGCGATACATAGTTCGATAAAGAGTGCGATAAATAGCAAAGAGGGGAGCCATGATGGCTCCCCTCTTTTTCCCTCTCTCTGCAGGGTGACTCATCCCCCTCATCCCCGGTCCTTCTCCCGCCAGGGGAGAAGGGAGCAGGCTCGCAGCCTGCAGACAGTAAGCGGGCCACCTGCAGGCGATCTTCATGGCAAGCCTCGTGGCCAACCGCACCTCGCTCTATTCCCTCTCCCGCCGGGAGAGGGTTAGGGTGAGGGCCGCAATGCTCAGGGCGTCAGCTCCCCGCGCAGCGACTGCTGCATCAGCTCGCGAATGCGGTGGGAGGGCAACTCCTGGCTCAGCAGGAAGTGCAGCTTGGTGAGCGCCGCCTCGGCGGTCATGTCAAAGCCCGAGATCACCCCGGCCCGCGACAGGGCATTGCCAGTGGCGTAACCCCCCATATTGACCTTGCCGTGCAGACACTGGCTCAGGTTGACGATGATAACGCCGCGGGCAGATGCCTCGGAGAGCAGCGCCAGCATGGCCGGGTTCTGCGGCGCATTGCCCACCCCAAACGACAGCAGGATAAGCGCCTTCACCGGCTGTTGCAGGATGTTGGCGATCACCTCGCTGGAGATGCCCGGATAGAGGGTCACCACGCCGATGGGCTGGGGGGTGATGTCGTGCAGCACCAGCGGCCGCTCGGACGGCACACCCAGCTCACCCGCTTCCAGCGAGATGGCGATCCCGGCGTTGAGCAGCGGCGGATAGTTGGGGGAGTCGAAGGCGTGGAAGCCGTCGGCATGCACCTTCTTGCTGCGGTTGCCGCGATAGAGCTGGTTGTTGAAGAACAGCGTCACCTCGTGGATCGGGTAGTTGGCCGCAATATAGAGGGCGTTGAGCAAGTTCTGCTGACCGTCGGAGCGCAACTCGGCCAGCGGGATCTGGGAGCCGGTGATGATGACCGGCTTGTGTAGATCTTCCAGCATGAAGGAGAGCGCCGAGGCGGTGAACGACATGGTATCGGTGCCGTGCAGGATCACAAAGCCGTCGTACTTTTCATAGTTGTCGCGAATGTCCTCGGCGATGCGCTGCCAGTCCGCCGGGGTCATGTCGGAGGAGTCGATAAGGGGCGCATATTCGTGGATATGGTAATCCGGCATCTCGGGGCGGTGGAACTCGGGCATCCGCGCCAGACAGTCTTCCATAAAGCCCGCCATCGGCACGTAGCCGTGATCGGAACGCTGCATCCCAATGGTGCCGCCTGTGTAGGCAATGTAGATAGACTTCTTCACACCCTCTCCTCTTGATGAAGTGAACACCGCCGGAACATGAGCCATGTCGGGGTGAACCACAATGTCAACGCCCGCCAGCTCCTCTGCGCGCAGCGGAAACCGGCGAATTATAGAGACTGGCGCCCCAAATGACAGCCGTTCCATGCACTGTTTTCGGCATTTTTGCCCACTACCCCCATAGTGTTAAATGTCACAATAAACAACTAAAACGAGCATTAATACGACAAAGATGGAATTAAACGATGCTTTTTGCTACAATCCGCCGGATTTTACTAAAATCTCATCTGGATGCCTGAGCATTTCAGGCCCGCACAAGCCCCATCTTTCCTGGGGCGGGGAGATGTTTCCCCTTCTTTGTTGGCGCATGAGCCACACTGTTTTCATCCCGGCTGAATCTGTAAGTCTTTTGCTATGAAAGACACAGCCAATCAACATGGGAGTACTGAATGTTACAACTTGATTCCTACGCAACGTTGGTCGCTGCCACTCTGGTATTGCTGCTTGGCCGGGTGCTGGTCACCCGGGTCGGGCT
The DNA here is from genome assembly GCF_027705695.1 of Aeromonas sp. QDB62. Lineage (NCBI taxonomy): Bacteria > Pseudomonadati > Pseudomonadota > Gammaproteobacteria > Aeromonadales > Aeromonadaceae > Aeromonas > Aeromonas sp. QDB62. The sequence continues at coordinate 92,216 of NZ_JAPDCD010000003.1, forward strand.
GCTGCGAACCTTCAACATCCCCAAACCGGTAGCCGGCGGCCTGGTGGTCGCGCTGGTACTGCTATTGCTGCGCTCCACCCTGCAGATGGAGCTGCAATTTGATACCAGCCTGCAAACTCCGCTGATGCTGGCCTTCTTCGCCTCCATCGGTCTCTCCGCCGATCTCGCCAGCCTGAAACGCGGCGGCAAGGCGGTGGTTACCTTCCTGATGGTGGTCACCGGCCTGCTGCTGGTGCAGAACAGTCTGGGTGTCGGTCTGGCGACCCTGCTCGGTCTGGATCCCCACATGGGGCTGCTGGCAGGCTCCATCACCCTCTCCGGCGGCCACGGCACCGGTGCGGCCTGGAGTGCCACCTTCTCCGAGAAGTACGGCGTGCAATCCGCCGCCGAACTCGCCATCGCCTGTGCCACCTTCGGTCTGGTACTGGGCGGTCTGATCGGCGGCCCGGTCGCTCGCTATCTGGTGAAGAAAGTGCAGGTGCCCGGTGAAGAGCACAACCAGGATGAGGCCCCCAAGGGCTTCGAAATGCCCGATATGGAGCGCCCCCTCACTACCTTCAGCCTGATTGAGACGCTGGCACTGATCGCCATCAGCCTCAAGGGTGGCGAGCTGCTCTCGGCCTCTCTCAAAGGGGGCGCCTTCGAGCTGCCGATCTTTGTCTGCGTGCTGTTTGTCGGCGTGCTGCTGCGCAACGTCCTGACCCTGCTGAACTGGCATGAGGTGAGCGACCGCGAGGTCTCCCTGCTCGGCAACGTCAGCCTGTCGCTGTTCCTCGCCATGGCGCTGATGAGCCTGAAATTGTGGGATCTGGCCAGTCTGGCCCTGCCCATCTTCATCCTGCTGGCCGCCCAGACCGTGGCGATGGCGCTCTACGCCATCTTCGTCACCTTCCGGGTGATGGGCAGCAATTACGATGCGGCCGTGCTGGCGGCAGGCCACTGCGGCTTTGGCCTCGGGGCCACCCCGACGGCGATTGCCAACATGCAGGCCATCACCCAGCGCTTTGGCCCCTCCCACCTGGCGTTTCTGGTAGTGCCCATGGTGGGCGCCTTCTTCATCGACATCATCAACGCCATGGTGATCAAGCTGTTTATGGCGATGCCGTTCCTGTAATTCCCTTTCCGTCAGACGTATATGATCAGAGCCCACCTTTCGGTGGGCTCTTTGCTTACTCTCTACTCGCCAGCTGACGCAGGCAGAGCCGGGGATCGTATCCGGCACCAAGGTGACCAGCGAGCAACCCAGACAACCCGGAATCCCCAAGCCCCGCATCCCCCGAACAACAAAAAACCCCGCACTCGAAAGAGGGCGGGGCTTGTTAATGTCAGCCCGAACAGGTCGGAACGTGCGCCTTACAGGATAAAGGTCGACACCTGCTGGTTCAGGTCAGTGGCACGCCCTTTGAGGCTCTGGGCCTGATCCAGATCGCGCATGGCGGCGGCGGTGCTCTCGTCACTCACATCCTTGATGGCAGTGGTGTTCTGGGTGATCTCGCCGGTCACCTGGGTCTGCTCCTCGGCTGCCGTGGCGATCTGGCCCGCCATGTCGGAGATGAGGGAGATGGCGCTGGTGATCTCTTCCAGCGCGCGCACGGCCTGATCCGCATCCTGCACGCTGTTGTCCGCCAGACCCTGACTGGTCTGCATCAGGCTCACCGCTCGGGCGGTGGTCTGCTGCAGGGTCTCGATGGTGGACTGGATCTGCTGGGTGGAGTCCTGGGTACGGCGCGACAGCACCCGCACCTCGTCAGCGACCACCGCAAAACCTCGGCCCTGCTCACCGGCGCGAGCCGCTTCGATGGCCGCGTTCAGCGCCAGCAGGTTGGTCTGCTCGGCAATGCCCTGAATGGTGGAGAGGATGCTGGTGATGGCCTGCGCGTGGCGGCTCAGCTCGCCGATCACCTCGGTCGCCTGCCCCACCTCTTCGGCCAGACCATTGATGGACTGGCGAGTCTTGTTGACCAGCATCTTGCCCTGCTCACTGCTCTGGGCAGATTGCTGGGCAGCGGCGGCGGTATTCTCGGCGTTGCCGGCGATCTCCATGGTGGCGCTCGCCATCTCGGTGACCGCCGTGGCGACCATGGTCACCTCCTGCTGCTGACGCTGCAGCTCGTCCACCGCGGCCTGGTTGGTCACCAGACTGCGCTCGGCATCGGCGTTCAGCTCGTTGGCCAGCTTGCGGATATTGCCGATCAGCTGGTGCTGACTGCCGACGAAACGGTTGAAGCTGTTGGCCAGTTGGCCCACTTCGTCGTTGGCGTCGATTTTGATGCGCTGGGTCAGATCGCCGTTACCGTCGGCAATGCGGGCCAATGCCTGGGATACCTTGGTGAGCGGGCCAAGCAGCATGCTGACCAGCCAGGAGATGGCGAGGATACTGCCCACCAGCACCAGCAGCGCCATGCCCAGCTGGGTCATCAGCAGGGAGGAGAGCGGCGCTTCCAGAGCGGCCTTGTCCAGCACCAGCACCAGTTCCCAGTCGGTATCTGGGATATCGACTGCCCACAGCAGCTTGTCGCGACCTTCGTTGTCAAAATAAGCCGGTACCAGCTCCTTGCTCGACTTGCTCTGCTCGATCAGCGCGTTGGTCAGATCATTGTCGATCTCGCTGGCCGGTTTCATCGCCTTGGCGGCATCCTTGTAGGCGATGATGGTGCCATCCTTGTGCATCATGATGGCGAAACCGTCGGCAGGCAGCTGCATCTTGGTCACGTCTTCCACCAGCGAGGCGATGGAGAGGTCACCCCCGATCACCCCGCCAGAAACCGGCTGGGCCAGGGTCACCACCATGATGTTGTAGGCCACGTCAAGATAGGGTTTGGTGACAATCAGGCCACCCTTGCTCATCGCCTCCTGATACCAGCCACGGGAGCGCGGGTCGTAGCCATCGCGGTTGATGGAGGGATCGGAGTCGTGCATCTTGCCGCTGCTCTCACCGAAATAGGTGAGCTGGAAACGGCCGGAGACTTGTGCCTGTTGCAAGGCATTGAGAGGTTCGGAGCTCGCCTTGTTGCCGAGCGCCTGGATCACGTCGCGACGGGCCGAGAGCCAGTCACTGACGCTGGCAGCCTGCTGGGTGCCCAGCCGCTGCAGCTGCTCCTGGCTGCCTTGCAGCAACAGATTCTTCTGGCTGCTATAGCTCTGCCAGGAGAGCAACGAAATCACCAACGAAAGGGCGATCACCACTGACAACAGTATCTTCTGCTTGAGTGACAGGTTTTTCATCATGTGTTCTTCTTATTGAGGTGAGGAGCGGGTTTTTCCCTAACAGTGCACAACACTACGTAGTCATTAGCGGCCGGAACGGCCAAAACTGAACCTGAAAATGGGTCTGCGGGCGATATTTTCTACCGAGGTGAGGAAAAGTGCACCAGAAATTGACTACATAGGGTGCGCAAACCAAGGCAACCCTGTTTATTCCTTCCACAATTGGCTAGAATATCCCGTTTTTAAGTCACATCGACCCTGAGAGTTTTCACGATGTTCGAAGTTAATCCCGTATTAAATAAACTTAAGGAGCTGTCTGAGCGGACCGAGCTTCTTAGGGGGTACCTTTGACTATGACGCCAAGAAAGAGCGTCTAGAAGAGGTCAACGCCGAGCTGGAACAGCCGGACGTATGGAATGAACCCGAGCGCGCACAGGCGCTGGGCAAAGAGCGCGTCACGCTGGAAAACGTGGTCGGCACCATCGACACCCTGACCCAGGGCGTGGATGACGTCGAGATGCTGGTGAGCCTGGCGGTGGAAGGGGAAGACGAAGAGACCTTCAACGAAGCCATTGCCGAATCCGAACAGCTGGAAGCCAAGCTGGTGGATCTCGAGTTCCGCCGCATGTTCTCCGGTCAGCATGACGGCTCCGACTGCTATATCGATATCCAGTCCGGCTCCGGTGGTACCGAAGCGCAGGATTGGGCCAACATGGTACTGCGCATGTACCTGCGCTGGGGCGATGCCCACGGCTACAAGCCAGAGCTGATTGAATGCTCCGACGGCGACGTGGCTGGCATCAAGTCTGCCACCGTCAAGTTCAGCGGCGAATATGCATTCGGCTGGCTGCGTACCGAAACCGGCGTACACCGTCTGGTGCGCAAGTCCCCGTTCGATTCCGGTGGCCGCCGTCACACCTCCTTCTGCTCCGTGTTTGTCTATCCCGAGATCGACGACGATATCGACATCGAGATCAACCCGGCGGATCTGCGTATCGACGTTTACCGCGCCTCCGGTGCCGGTGGTCAGCACGTTAACCGGACCGAATCTGCGGTGCGTATTACCCACGTACCGACCGGTGTCGTGGTACAGTGCCAGAACGACCGTTCTCAGCACAAAAACAAAGACCAGTGTATGAAGCAGCTGAAAGCCAAGCTCTACGAGCTGGAAATTCATAAGCAGAACGCTGAGAAACAAGCCCTTGAAGAGACCAAGTCCGATATCGGTTGGGGCAGCCAGATCCGTTCCTATGTGCTGGATGACTCCCGTATCAAGGATCTGCGCACCGGCGTCGAAACCCGTAATACCCAATCGGTGCTCGACGGTGACTTGGACAAGTTTATCGAAGCCAGCCTGAAATCAGGTCTGTAAACAAGCAGGAATCACCATGTCTGAACAAACCATCACTCCGGAAGTCGATCATTCACTCGAACTCAACAACGAGATGACTGAGCGTCGTTCCAAGCTGGCCGCCCTGCGCGCCCAGGGTAATCCTTTCCCGAACGACTTCCGTCGCGACAGCCTCTCTGGCGATCTGCACGCAGAGTTTGACGACAAGAGCGCCGAGGAGCTGACGAGCCTGGGTAAACGGGTGAAGATTGCCGGTCGCATCATGACCCGCCGGATCATGGGCAAGGCTTCTTTCGCCACCCTGCAGGACATGGCCGGCAAGATCCAGGTCTACGTCACCCGTGACGACCTGCCGGAAGGTTTCTACAACGAGCAGTTCAAGAAGTGGGATCTGGGCGACATCGTGGGTGTCGAAGGTACCCTGTTCAAGACCCAGACCGGTGAGCTCTCCGTTCACGTTTCCGATATCCGCCTGCTGACCAAGGCACTGCGTCCGCTGCCCGAGAAGCACAAAGGCCTGACCGATCAGGAAGCTCGCTGCCGCCAGCGTTACCTGGATCTGATCGCCAACGAAGAGTCCCGCAAGACCTTCATGATCCGCACCCAGGTGGTTGCCGGTATCCGCAAGTTCTTCAACGAGAAGCGCTTCATGGAAGTGGAAACCCCGATGATGCAAGTCATCCCGGGTGGTGCCTCCGCGCGTCCGTTCGTCACTCACCACAATGCGCTGGACATCGACATGTACCTGCGTATCGCACCGGAGCTCTACCTGAAGCGTCTGGTGGTCGGTGGCTTCGAGCGTGTCTACGAGATCAACCGCAACTTCCGTAACGAAGGTATCTCGGTGCGTCACAACCCCGAGTTCACCATGATCGAGTTCTACATGGCCTATGCCGACTACATCGATCTGATGGACCTGACCGAAGAGCTGCTGCGCACCCTGGCGCAGGACATTCTGGGCGACACCAAGATCCGTTACGCCAAAGAGGGCGAAGAGGGCCTGACCATCGATTTCGGTCAGCCGTTCCAGCGCCTCACCATGGTCGAGTCCATCCTGAAGTTCAACCCGGATGTGACCCTGGACGATCTGGCTACCCTCGAGAGCGCCAAGGCCGTTGCCAAGCGTCTGCACATCGAGCTGATGAAGGGCTGGGAGCTGGGCCACGTGATCACCGCGATCTTCGAAGAGACCGTGGAGCACATGCTGCTGCAACCGACCTTCATCACCGAATACCCGGCCGCCGTTTCTCCGCTGGCTCGCCGCAACGACGTGAACCCGGACGTGACTGACCGCTTCGAATTCTTCATCGGTGGCCGCGAGCTGGCCAACGGCTTCTCCGAGCTGAACGATGCAGAAGACCAGGCCAAGCGCTTCCAGGATCAGGTTGATCAGAAAGCAGCTGGCGACGACGAAGCCATGTTCTACGACGCCGACTTCGTTACCGCGCTGGAACACGGCCTGCCGCCGACTGCCGGTCAGGGTATCGGTATCGACCGTCTGGTGATGCTGTTCACCAACAGCCACACCATCCGTGACGTCATTCTGTTCCCGGCTCTGCGTCCGCAGAAGTAAGGCCCACAGAAGTCAGCGGCATCCCTTGGGGCACTCCCGAGCGTGATACGCCAATAAAAACGCCCTGCCACTGCGGGGCGTTTTTCTATCTCCTTTACCGCAAAATCACTTTCAAAATTCAATAATGGAATAAAGAAGATATTTTTATTCTTTGTTGTTAGCCAACACGCCCTTTAATCTGGCCAAAAATCAGACCATGGAAGACGCGTGTGATGCAATTGAAGGATTCCCCATTCAACCTTTCCCCCCTCTCTGACGAACAGCAACGTCAGCTGAGTCAGGTACTCTCGACCCTCAATACCCAGCAACTGGCCTGGGTGAGCGGATATCTCTACGGCCTCTCCCAGACCGGTCACCAGAGCGTTGTCGCCAGCGCCGCCGTGGCTGCGCCCAGTGGCAGCCTGACCATTCTCTACGGCTCCCAGACCGGCAACGCCAAAGGTGTCGCCAGTGCCATCAAGGCGCAGGCCGAGGCCCGTGGCCTGCCCGTCACCCTCGCGTCGATGGCTGACTACAAACCCAAGCAGCTCAAGAAAGAGAGCCACCTGCTGGTAGTAGTGAGCACTTACGGGGAGGGTGAACCGCCGGAGAGCGCCGTCGATCTGTTCGAGCAGCTTAAAAAAGGCAAGATCGGCAAGCTGGACGGGCTCAAATTCGCGGTGCTGGGGCTGGGTGACAGCTCCTATGAATTCTTCTGCCAGACCGGCAAAGATTTTGACAACTTCCTCGCCACCGCTGGAGGCGAGCGGATTTATGAGCTCGCCAGCCTCGATGTGGATTATCAGGATGCAGCCAAGGCGTGGGGCGAACAGGCGCTCAACGCCATTGCCGCGACCCTCTCTACCGGTGCGGCCAGCAGCGTGACCAGCGCGGTGCAGCAGGCGGTTGGCCACAGCCAGTACAGCAAGGAGAACCCCTTCCCTGCCCGCCTGTCTGTCACTCAGAAGATCACCGGCCGGGATTCCACCAAGGATATCCGCCATATCGAGATCAGCCTCGAGTCCTCGGGACTCGCCTATCAGCCGGGGGATGCCCTCGGGATCTGGTTTGACAACGACGCAGCTCTGGTGGGCGAAGTGCTGGCCCTGACCAACCTCTCTGGCGATGAAGCCACAGCCCACGGCACCTTGCACGCCGCCCTGACCGGTCACTTCGAACTGACCCGGCTGCACGGCGGCTTTATCACAGGACTCGCTGATATATCAGACAACGCGGCGCTGAAAGATCTGGCCGGTGACAAGGCCCAGGTCAATGCACTGGTCGCCTCTGCCCAAGTGGTGGATGTACTGAAGCGCTTCCCGACCGCCCTCACCGCCGAGCAGCTGGTCGGGCTGCTGCGCCCCCTCACCCCCCGCCTCTACTCCATCGCCTCCGCCCAGAGCGAGGTGGAAGAAGAGGTGCACCTGACCGTCGGCGTGGTGCGCTACCCGCAAGAAGATGGCACAGTGCGAAGCGGCGGCGCCTCCTCCTATCTGGCGGACCGTCTGCCGGAAGATGCCGAGGTCCGGGTGTTCGTGGAGCACAACGACAACTTCCGCCTGCCCGCCAATCCCGACACCCCCGTCATCATGGTGGGCCCGGGTACCGGCATTGCCCCGTTCCGCGCCTTCCTGCAGGAGCGGGAAGCACAGGGGGCAGAGGGCAAGAACTGGCTCTTCTTCGGCAACCCCCACTTCACCCAGGACTTCCTCTATCAGGTGGAGTGGCAGCGTTATGTGAAATCGGGCCTGCTGTCCAAGATCTCCCTGGCCTTCAGCCGGGATCAGGCCAACAAGATTTATGTACAGGACCGTCTGCGCGAGGCAGGGCTTGAGCTCTACCAGTGGCTGGAAGCAGGCGCTCACTTCTATGTGTGTGGCGACGCCAACCACATGGCGAAGGATGTGCAGGAAGCCCTGCTGGAAGTGATTGCGGAACACGGCCACAAGAGCCGTGAGGAAGCAGAAGAGTATCTGAGCGAATTGCGTCGTGCCAAACGTTATCAAAGGGATGTCTATTGATGAGCAAACAACTTATTCCGGGACCGGTCGAAGGGCCGCTGGCTGACAACGAACGCCTCAAGCGCGAGAGCAACTTCCTGCGCGGCACCATCGCCGAAGATCTGCAGGACCCGCTCACCGGCGGCTTCAACGGCGACAATTTCCAGCTGATCCGCTTTCACGGCATGTATCAGCAGGATGACCGCGACATCCGCCCGGAGCGCGCCGCCCAGAAGCTGGAGCCCCTGCACAACGTCATGCTGCGCGCCCGCCTGCCCGGCGGCATCATCACCCCGGCCCAGTGGCAGGTGATCGACAAGTTCGCCGAAGAACACAGCATGTACGGCAGCATCCGCCTGACCACCCGCCAGACCTTCCAGTTCCACGGGGTGCTGAAGCGCGACATCAAGCTGATGCACCAGACCCTCAACAGCACAGGTATCGACTCCATCGCCACCGCGGGGGACGTGAACCGCAACGTGCTCTGCACCAGCAACCCGGTGGAGTCCGAGTTGCACCAGGAGGCCTACGAGTGGGCCAAGAAGATTTCCGAGCACCTGCTGCCCAAGACCCGCGCCTACGTGGAGATCTGGCTGGATGGCGAGAAGCTGGGGGGTGACGAGGAGCCGATCCTGGGCTCCAACTACCTGCCGCGCAAATTCAAGACAACCGTGGTCATCCCGCCCCACAACGATGTGGACATCCACGCCAACGATCTCAACTTCGTGGCCATTGCCGATCACGGCAAGCTGGTGGGCTTCAACGTGCTGGTGGGGGGCGGTCTCGCCATGACCCACGGCGACACCACCACCTACCCGCGCAAAGCGAGCGACTTTGGCTTCATTCCGCTCTCCCACGTGCTGGAGGTGGCGGCCGCCGTGGTCAGCACCCAGCGCGACTGGGGCAACCGGGTCAACCGCAAGAACGCCAAGACCAAGTACACCCTTGAACGGGTTGGCGTCGAGGCGTTCAAGGCCGAGGTGGAAAACCGCGCAGGTATCCCCTTCGCCGAGAGTCGCCCCTATGAGTTCACCAGCCGTGGCGATCGCTTCGGTTGGGTCGAGGGGATCGACGGCAAGCACCACCTCACCCTGTTTATCGAGAATGGCCGCCTGCTGGACTTCCCGGGCAAGCCGCTCAAAAGCGGCATGCTGGAGATCGCCAAAGTGCATCAGGGGGATTTTCGCCTGACCGCCAACCAGAACCTGATCATCGCAGGCGTCCCGGCTGGCGAGAAGGCCCGCATCGAAGCACTCGCGCGCCAGTACGGCCTGCTGGATGACGGCGTGAGCGAGCAGCGCAAGCAGTCCATGGCCTGCGTGGCCCTGCCCACCTGCCCGCTGGCGATGGCCGAGGCGGAGCGCATGTTGCCCGCCTTTGTCACCGACATCGAGGGGCTGCTGGCCAAACATGAGCTGGCGAATGATGCCATCGTCTTCCGGGTCACCGGCTGCCCCAACGGCTGCGGCCGCGCCATGCTGGCGGAAGTGGGTCTGGTGGGCAAGGCGCCCGGCCGCTACAACCTCCATTTGGGGGGCAACCTGGAGGGCACCCGCATTCCGCGCCTCTATCAGGAGAACATCACCGAGCCGCAGATTTTGGCCGAACTCGACGCGCTGATCGGCCGCTGGGCAACCGAGCGCAATCAGGGTGAGTGCTTCGGCGACTTCGTGATCCGGGTTGGGGTGATTGCCCCCGTTATCGACTCCGCGAGGGACTTCTATGCTGCTTAATCTGCCGCTTAATGTCACTGAAGATGGCCGCCTTGACCTGCAGGCACTGCTGACCCTCGGCCGTGAAGAGCAGGCCGAGGCGCTGGCGCCCCTCAACCGGGAGCTGGATACCATGAGCGCCCCCGAGCGGGTGCGCTGGGCTCTGGCCAATCTGCCGGGGGAGCATGTGCTCTCCTCGAGCTTCGGCATTCAGGCGGCGCTGATGCTCCATCTGGTAAGCCGCGAGCGGGCCGATGTGCCAGTGGTGCTGACCGATACCGGTTATCTCTTTCTCGAGACCTACCGCTTTATCGACGAGCTGACCGAGCGCCTCGCGCTCAGCCTGAAGATCTATCGGGCCGAACTCAGTCCGGCCTGGCAGGAGGCCCGATTTGGCCTCTTGTGGGAGCAGGGGGTGGAGGGGATCACCCGCTACAACCAGCTCAACAAGGTGGAGCCGATGGACCGCGCCTTGCGCGAGCTCGGCGCCCAGACCTGGTTCTCCGGTCTGCGCCGCGAGCAGGCGGGCAGCCGTGGCAAGCTGCCGGTGCTGGCCATCCAGCGCGGCCGCTTCAAGTTCCTGCCGGTGATCGACTGGAGCAACAAGGACGTATTCTACTACTTCAAGGAGTTCGACCTCCCCTACCACCCGCTGTGGGAGCAGGGTTACCTGTCGGTGGGCGATGTCCACACCACCACCAAATGGGAGCCGGGCATGAGCGAGGAGCAGACCCGCTTCTTTGGCCTCAAGCGCGAGTGTGGCCTGCACGAGGATAACGGCGAGCACGACGGCTCGGGTATCTGATCCCTCTTCAAGGTTCTGACCATAAAAAGCGCCCGACAACTACTGCCGGGCGTTTTGCTTGGGCTGATATGCAACCCTTCCAAGATGACAAATGGGCCAAGAGGCTTAACCCGCCGCGTTGGCCTGCTCGGCGGCAACCTGCGCCTGAGTCAGCCACTCATTGACCAGCGCCCCGTGCCCCTTGAGCCAGGCATCGGCATGGCGCTCGATATCCGCCGGTTTGTTCTGCCCCCTGTTCATCAACCCGTTCTGGACGTTGATGTCATTGAGCGGCAGCTTGACGATGGAAAACAGCTTGGCCGCCGCCGGGTTGGCATCGGTGAAAGCCTTGTTGGCCACGATATGCATGGTATTGACCGGGAAGCCGTAGTTCTTGCCGTTCGGCAACCGGGTCTTGGCCGCATCAGGGGCGTCGGCGGGTACTTCCAGCCACACGACATCCTTGCCCGGCACCAGCTCGCTGCTGAGCCAGTAGGGGGTCCAGGTGTAATAGAGCACCGGCTTGCCACTCTGGAAGCGAGCACGGGTATCGGCGATCAGCGCCGCATAGTTGCCCTGCTTGTGGGTGACGGTGGGGGTCAGGCCGAACTCGTCCAGATGATGGTTGATCGCCTCTTCACAGCCCCAGCCAGGGTTACAGCCCACCAGATCGGCCTTGCCATCTCCATCGCCGTCAAACAGCGCGGCCAGCGCGGGATCCTTGAGCTGCCCGAGATTGGTGATGCCATATCGGGTCGCGGTCTGCTTGTCGATGAGATAGCCCTGCGCCGCACCGGCCACATAGGTGCCCTGACGGAAGAACACCTTGTCTCCCCCCGCCTGTTCGTACTTGTTGTCCTGCAGCGGGATCCAGTTAAAGGCGAGGAAGGTGCCGTCCCCCTGTGCCACCGAGGCATAAGCCACGTTGTAATCCACCTCCTGAGCAGGCTGGACGTAGTAGCCAAGCCGCGCCATCAGCTTGCTGACCAGCAGGCTCTGGAACGCCTCTTCCGGCAGGGAGCTCTGCAAGGGTTGAACGCGGATCCCCTCCCCCGGCAACTCGGTACTGGCCATGGCCAGCGGGCTCAGCAGCGAGGAGCTCAACAACAGAGTGCTCAGCAGCAAGGCGTGACGGGTGTGCGTTGTGGTAATGAGGCTCATGCCTTTACTCCTTGGTAATCGATGGATTTGCTGCGGCCAGTGAGGCGCAGCAGCAAGGCGACGGGGCCACGCTGATACCAGCGGCCAACCCGGTTGCGATCCGGTTGGCCCATCGCCTGGGTCAGACGGTCGAGCACGATGGCCAGCAGCACGATGCCGAGGCCGCCAATGGAGGCGAGCCCCATATCGAGCCGACCGATGCCGCGCAGCACCATCTGACCCAAACCGCCGACCGCGATCATCGAGGCGATCACCACCATGGAGAGCGCCAGCATCAGAGTCTGGTTGACCCCGGCCATGATGGTGGGCATGGCGAGTGGCAGTTGTACCTTGAACAGCAGCTGGGAGGGGCTGGCGCCAAACGAATGGGCCGCTTCCACCAGATCCGCAGGCACCTGTCTTATCCCCAGCATGGTGAGGCGGATCATCGGCGGCAGGGCGAAGATCACGGTCACCACGACACCGGGCACGTTGCCGATACCGAACAACATGACGATGGGGATGAGGTAGACGAACGCCGGGGTGGTCTGCATCGCATCCAGCAGCGGCCGAGTCCAGGTAGACAACCGCTCGCTACGGGCCAGCAAAATGCCGACCGGCAAGCCAATCAGGATGCAGAAGAAGAGCGAGGTCAACACCAGCGACAGGGTCACCATGGCATCGGACCAGGCTCCGATCAGCCCGATCCCGACCAATGCGGCGAGGGTGCCAACCGCCATCCGGCCGTTGACCAGTTGCCAGGCAATCAGGGTCAACAGCCCGATCATCAGGGTGGATGGCACCGTCTGCAGCAGATGGGTCATGGCGTTCAGAGTCACCTCCACCGGTGCGCGGATCAGCTGAAACACCGGGCGCAGGTTCTCCACCAACCAGCCGATGCCCCCTTCGACCCAGCTGTCCAGCGGCACCAGCGCCTGCTGGAAGGGATCCAGCCAGTTGACGGCTGCCTCGGTATCCACGGCAGCAATCTGGTTTTGCCAGTCGGCCGCTTCGGTGGCAGTACTGCCCCAGGGATCGGCGACGGCTGTCGTGGTTACCGCCGCGCCCCAAGGATCGGCATCCGCCTCATCAGCCCTAAGGGAGGGGCTCGCCAACAGCAGGAGTGCCAGCAGCCAAGTCAGCAAAAAGTGGGGATTAATCAGCTTCATACCGGGGTACTCCTGTCTAGGGTGTTGAGCAGATTGGCCTTGGAGATGAGCCCCAGATAGGTGCCATCCTCCTCGACCACGGGCACCTGACAGGGTGCGGCAGCCACCTGGCTGATCAGTTCATTGAGCGAGGTGTCGGCCAGAATAGGCTGGATATCCGCCAGCAACGCCTGCTCCAGACTCCCCTTGCCACGCACGGCCTCACTGAGCGACTCGACCGAGACAACGCCGATGAAGCGGCGGCTGCGATCCACCACGTAGCCAAACTCCCGCTCCAGCTCCTTGAGCTGACGCAGGGCGTTGCCCGGCCCGTCGGTGGTGTGTTTCTTGATAAGCGGCATCTGCTTGCGGCTGACGATATCGCGGGCGCTGAAGACATTGGCGAGATCCACCCCGCGGAAGAAGGCACGCACATAGTCGTTGGCGGGCTGGCTCAGGATCTCGTCGGGGGTACCGACCTGCACCACCTGACCATCCTGCATGATGGCGATGCGATCGCCGATACGCATCGCCTCGTCCAGATCGTGGGAGATAAAGACGATGGTGCGCTGCTGGCTCGCCTGCAGCTTGAGCAGCTCGTCCTGCATCTCGGTGCGGATCAGCGGATCCAGCGCGGAGAAGGCCTCATCCATCAGCAGGATGTCGGGATCGTTGGCCAGTGCCCGGGCCAGACCGACCCGCTGTTTCATGCCGCCGGAGAGGGCATCGGGGAAGGCATCGATCCACTGACCCAATCCCACCTGATGGAGCGCCTGACGGGCACTCTGCTGGCGCTCCGCCAGCGGCACACCGGCCAGCTCCAGCCCGAAGGCGGTGTTTTCCAGCACGCTCAGGTGCGGCATCAGGGCGAAGGATTGAAACACCATGCTGATCTTCTTGCGCCGCACCTGACGCAGCTCGCTCTCCGAGATGGTGGCGATATCCTCGCCATCGATCAGCACCTGGCCGCGGGTCGGCTCGATAAGGCGGTTGAAGAGCCGCACCAGCGTCGATTTTCCCGAGCCGGACAAGCCCATCACCACGAAGATTTCTCCCTCGTGAATGGCCAGATCGACCCCCTGCACACCCAGGGTCTGTCCGCTCTGTTGCAGGATGCTGGCACGGTCATGCCCTTTCGCCAGCAATTTGAATGCTTTTTCCGGCTGATCGCCGAAGATTTTATAGAGTGATTTGACTTCGAGTTTGACTGTCATACTGTCCTTTTTTCATGGTCGACATCTTGGTGATTAACCTGCCGAACGCGAACCAATTGATTTTTACACTAAGCAATTAACAACCAAAACAAAAGAACCAATGGAGTCCCACAAAACAAACCACAAAATAAGCCATTGATTTTAAACAGCTATTTTTATCAATAAAAACCGAACAAAGTCTGGTTTTATCCATAATGCTTTCCATATCAAACGAAGGTGCACTGGGAAAAATCATTCAAAAACAATCAAAAAAGAGCAAACCAAGGCAGATTAATGGCGGCAAAAGCATAGCTCGCCATCCAGATACTCAACAGCGACCAAATAATTACACATCTAACTATTTATTGGTCGCAATGAGGACAGATTGGGGGACAAGAAAAGGGGCTGAGGAGGGTCAAAGCAGAGGCTGAAGATGCGTTCACACGCCGCGATGAGATCGCAGCGGCCACCTCTGGACTATCGGCCTGCTGGCACGGTGCTGCTGGCAAATCACCCGTGCGAAAAAAGCCCCTTGTGCAACACAAGGGGCTTTTTAGTGGCTATCGGTTACATGCCATGATTCAGCGGCGTTGCCAGGTCTCGAAGCGGTAGGGGTGCGGGTTCTTCTCATCGGCAGGGTGGCTCTCGCAATCGATGCGCTGCCACTGGCCATCATCAAACGCGGGGAAGCGGGTATCCCCCTCCACCGCCAGATCGATTTGCGTCAGGTAGAGACGATCCGCGCTCGGCAACATCTCGGCATAGAGATGACCGCCACCGATCACCATCAGCTCCTCCACCGCGCTGCTCGCCAACAGGGCCCGCGCCGCCTCGACAGAACCCACCACCTCGATACCCTCGGCCTGATAGCCGGGGTTGCGGCTGATCACCAGATTGCGCCGTCCGGGCAGCGGCCGCCCGATGGATTCGAAGGTCTTGCGCCCCATCAATACCGGTTTGCCAAGGGTCACCCGTTTGAAGTGAGCCAGATCGGCCGGCAGATGCCAGGGCATCTGGTTGTCCTTGCCGATCACCCTGTCGTGGGCCATGGCGGCAATCATGGAAATCTTCATGGGGCCTCTCACCGTCTGTCAGATTATGGGGCGGTTACGGTACACGACCAGAGAGGGGATCGCCAAACCGAAACTGAGGGCGCCGACGATAAACAGCGCCTTGAGGCCGTTCTCCACCGCGCTCTGCAGCAGATCCATGGTCACACCGTTGATGTTGAGCTCCACCACCGCAATCATGGTCTTGAACGCATAGCTGCCCGGGATCATCGGGATGATGGAGGCAACGCTGAACACCGGACGCGGCGCCAGCAGACGGCGAGACCAGTAGACGCAGACAAAACCGACCGTGGTCGCCGCCGCCAGCGTCGCCCACTCGATGGGCATGCCGTAGTGAATGAGCAGGGTGCGCAGGCTGTGAGCCAGCGCCCCGCCCATGGCGCAATATTTCAGCATTCGTGGCGGCACGTTGAACAGCATGGCAAAGCCCACCGCCGGAATGGAGGACCAGAAGGCATCCTTGGCCAGTAACCAGAGCAGATCCGTCATACTTTCCACCCCCAGATCCCGGTCAACGACATGGCGAGAATGATGCCGATGGCCGCGCTAATGGTGAGCAAGGTGGCGGAGCCCCAGCGGGCCAGCCCCATGTTGAAGTAGCCCTTCACCATGTCGGAGACCGCATTGATCAGCGGGAAGCCAGGCACCAGCAGCAGCACGCTGGCCGCCATGGCGAGATAGGGTTGGGCGCCCCAGTTGAAGAAGGTGGCGCTGGATGCCAGCAAGGTGGCGATAAAACCGGTCACGGCAAAATTGATGAGCGGGCTGTGGTGATGACGGGCGATCAACTGACGCACCCGCATCGCCACGGCGGCGGAGCAACAGGTCACCAGGAAGATGGGCCAGTCACCGCCAAACAGCAGGCTGAAGGCGCCACAGGAGAGCCCGACCATGGGCACCACCAGCCAGGGGTGATAGTGGAAGGGGACGATGGCTTCGAGCCGCTGGCGCACTTCACGGGCACCGATCAGCTCTTTCTCCGCCATGATGCAGATCCGCTGGATCTCGCACACCACCTGCATGTTGATGCCATGCTCGCGCACCCGCCGGGTGGTGGTGACACAGCCCCCCTGATAGAGGCTGGTGAGCACGATGGCACTGGAAGAGATGGCCATTTCGACACTCTCCAGCCCAAGCGCCATCCCCAGCCGCACCGTGGTCTGCTCGATGATCCGGCTCTCCGCCCCAAACTGGGCCAACATTTGACCCACCTTGACGATAATGCGGGTGATCTCTGTCTGTTGCTCCCGCGACAACACCCGTCTTGGTGTGATACTTCTCATAATCCCTTCGAGTCGTAGCAATAAAAATTTCGGCCATATTAGCCTAACTTTTACCGTTATTCATCCACCCCTATCACAACCTGGCCGATGAGTTATTACATGAAGGAAAAAAGAGGTTACATCACAAATACATTACCACTAACATTAAAAACCATAACAATCTGTCCGCCATTACCTCGCCTTATTACTGCCCCTTGATACATGAATTAAATATCAGAAGAGGGGCTGGCTGCAGATTATTTACGACGTTGATAGTCAGCCATTCGAATTATTTTGCCAGCGCTATCGTTTTCAGGCAGAAGCTCCCCCTCCTCCCGAAACTGGATCATTTCGCTGCGCATCAAATAAAAGGATTCCCGCATCATGCTGGCAATCCGGATACAGCTATCGAGATTGTTTTTAGCCAGGCGGCGCTGACCATCAATCTTGAACTGCAACCCGCGCAGACGGCGCTGCTGATCGGGGCTCGCCCGGGCCATCAACTGGTCAATCTGCTGCTCAAGAATCGCATCCAGCCGGGAAGGCTCACTCGCAGCCAACTCTTTCAGGGTGTCAAAATCAGGCAACTCCATATGCCCTCCTTGGCGACTATTGCTGGCAACCCACTGCGGTACCACACCATCACGCCCCAGCCATATAAACCTGTATATACGATGCGGCCAACAAGGGTTCAATCCATCCGCTGGCGGCTGAACCGGACAATGATCACAACGAGGGTGTCTCTCTATTTTAATTGTGTTTGGAAACAAGCGATTATTTTTAATTCAGGCGCGATAAAACACTTATACATTTTAGGCGGTTATTTTATGTTTTTTATTGAAAATAAAACTCAGAAAGAGGTTATTTCGCTTCATTCGACACTTTATTATCCCCCACCGGTCCGCGTCATCTTATGTCGGTTTAACATATCTCACTGATTATGTTATTTTAATTGCCACTTTTATCGGACATTCAAGAGCAGACCATGAGCAAGGCAAAAATCGGTATCGTCACCGTCAGCGATCGCGCCAGCGCGGGCATCTATGAAGACCTCTCAGGCAAGGCCATCATCGACACCCTGAACGCCTATCTGACCTCGGCGTGGGAACCCGTCTATCAGGTGATCCCCGATGAGCAGGATCAGATTGAAGCGACCCTGATCCGGCTGGCGGATGAAGAGCAGTGTTGTCTCATCGTCACCACAGGCGGCACCGGCCCGGCCAAGCGGGATGTGACACCGGAAGCGACCGAGGCGGTGTGTGATCGCATGATGCCGGGCTTTGGCGAGCTGATGCGGGCAGAATCCCTCAAGTTTGTGCCGACCGCTATTCTGTCGCGCCAGACGGCCGGCCTGCGCGACGATACCCTGATCGTCAATCTGCCGGGCAAGCCCAAGTCGATCCGCGAGTGTCTGGATGCGGTCTTCCCCGCCATCCCCTACTGCATCGATTTGATGGAAGGGCCTTATCTCGAGTGCGATGAGACCGTCATCAAGCCATTTCGACCGAAAAAATAGCTGACCCGTCCATAACAAATAATGGCGAGCCGTGGCTCGCCATTATTTTTAATAACAATGCTTCAGCGCTCGCTTATTTGCGACCAAATACTTTGACGCCCGCTTTGCTGCCTTCCGAATTGCCGTACACTTCCAGCCGTTTTACACAGACTCTGGAACCGAGAGATTTCCATTCGGTCTCTTTGTCAGCGCGCATATCCCGATCAAATTTGATGGTCTTGGTACGATTGCTGCCATATGTCACCACGATCCGATCCAGCGTCAAATCACGCTCCGCCTTCACCTTGATATATTTGGTCTGACGGCAGGCAACCATCGGAATGGTGGCGCCATGATCACCAATTCCCAGCAAGATGGTTCGGCCAAGGGTGAACTGATCATCACCGGCCTGACAAGCCGACGCCGCCACCAACAAGAGAGCGCCAAACAGAGCACGACCGGAACACGCTTTACGCCAGATAGAGTTCAGGGACATAACACCTCCAATAAAAAACGGAGCGTTATGATACGGACCGAACCATAACAGGAGCTGTATCCGGTCCGGGATAGCGCCAGTGCCTGCCTTATCGGAGGATCACAACCTCGGTAAACGCTATCCCCCTGAATACAAAAAGGGCCGCCAACTGGCAGCCCCAAGCCTCAAAAGAAGATCAACGCTCCATGATTTGGGTGACGTCATCTTTCTTGATCATCACCTCGCGCCCTTCGTGATCGTAATAGCGGTACATGCCGGTGCTCTCATCCAACTTGGGCTTGCTCTCTGTGGTGATCATCTTGCCATCCTTGGTGCTCATGATGTATTGGGAACTGCATGCCACCAGCCCCAAGGCGCACACCAGGATCATCATCAGTTTTTTCATTGCTGCCTCTTCTCACTTCACCCTCACCACGAGGATGTTTCTTGAAGCCTAGTTCAATCGCACGCCTTGGGATGGCGGGATGAGCAAAGCGGGATCGCCGTCAATAATCAGCAACTTAACATCGCTGTCTGGCTTGGGAGAGCGAGTGGCTTTGTGGAGCGGGCAATGAAAAAGGCCGGACATCTGTCCGGCCTCTTCTCTAGAACGCAAGAGCGCAATCATGACTTGGCGGGCTGACGCTCGCCGGTCACGGTCGGGTTCTTGGGATCCATGCTCCACTCGTACCAGCCGCCGTCGTAGACGCTGATCTGTTTCCAGTCCATCAGCCAGGCGTAGAAGAAGGCCTCGGAGGCGCGCCAGCCGGTACCGCAATAGAACGCAGCCTGCTGGGTCGGCTCGATGTTCCACTGGTCCCACATGGCGAGGATCTCGCGGGCCGGCTTCATGGTGCCGTCCGGGTTGTGGAAATCGCTCATGCTGTTGGCATCCACCCCGCCGTGACCCCACTTGGCCCCCGGGATATCGCCCTTCGGCTTGATGTAGCTGTAACCTGAGGTGTTGCCGACAAACTCGTCCCAGGTACGCACGCTGATCAGTGCGCTATCGGGCTGCTTGAGCAGCTCTTTCGCCTGACTTAGCGTGGTGTAGTACTCGGGGTGAGCGGGAATGGCCACGCCAAACTCCTTCACCGGCTCATATTTGTTGGGCAGACCGGTTTCGGTACGCAGGTGCTGGATAAACCAGGCATCCAGACCACCGTCCAGCAGGCGTACATCTTTCACTCCCGCATACATCATCAGGTGCGCGGCACGGGCAGCCGCCATGGTGTTGCGACCGTAAAGGATCACGGTGGTGTCGTGACGGATGCCGTTGTCCAGCAACAGCTTCTTGAGCGCTTCGTCAGAGACCTTGTTCCACAGCGGCTCCTCTTCGAGGCTGTTGGTATCGATATAACCGGCCCCCGGGATGTGGCTGATGAGGTAGGCCTTGGGTGAACCCCAATCCACTTCAAACAGCCTCCAGTCACCCTTGGGCGCCGCGGCAACCGGCTTGCCCTCTTGCAGATCCGCCAACCAGCGCGGATAGACCAGCTGCTGCCAGCGTGCCAGCGACTCGCGCGGTGCGGCTTGCCACCCTTGCAGCTCGAACAGCTGCTTGATCCCCTGCTTGCGCAGCAGACGGGCCACCTCGGCCACTTCGCGGGACGCACCGTAGAGGGCAACCGGACGATCGGCCTTCAGCCCCTTGATCTCGAGCGCCTTTGGCCACTCTTCATCGCTGTATTTCCACTCGGCAGAGAGGTTCTCGGCGCCCGCCACATGACCTCCCTGCTTCTCCCCTTCCATCGGCCACCCCTGATAGAAGTAGCTGGCGCGGGTATCCAGAATGACCGCCTGTTTGGCCTTGGCATCGGCCAGCGAGAGCGGTGGCAACTCCCCTGCCACGGCGGGCAGGGCACACCAGAGCAGTAAGGTCGCCAGCGCGGCCTGCAGGAAGCGAAGATGTCGTTTCATGGTGATTTCTCGATTCATAGTGAACAAGGTTAAAAAATGGAGCAACCCAGCCGCTCGGCCAGCAGCTCCAGCGCCGCCGTGCCCGCCAGCGAGTTGCCGGCTTTGTTGAGCTCGGGCGACCAGACACAGACGCAGAGCTCACCCGGGATCAGGGCGATGATACCGCCGCCGACCCCCGATTTGCCCGGCATGCCGACCCGATAGGCAAAATCGCCCGCCTCGTCATAGAGGCCACAGGTGGCGAGCAGGGCGTTGACCTGCTTGGTGGTGCGGGCGGGCAGCAGCGGCACGCTCTCGCCCAATGGCACACCACGGTTGGCCAGATAGATGAATGCCCGCGCCAGATCGACGCAGCTCATGCGAATGGCACAGGCATTGAAGTAGCTTTGCAGCACCTTGTCCACTTCGTTTTCGAAGTTGCCATAGGCCTTCATCAGATAGGCGATGGCGGCATTGCGGGCAGAGTGCTGATATTCGGAGCGGGCGACCACCTGATCCGCCATGATGGCCGGATTGCCGGAAAGACGGCGCACCAGCTCGAGGGTACGCTGACGGGGCGCAGTGAGGCGGGTCTCCAGCAGATCGCTCACTACCAGCGCCCCGGCATTGATAAAGGGGTTGCGGGGGATCCCCTGCTCGAACTCGAGCTGCACCAGCGAGTTGAAGGGCTGGCCGGAGGGCTCCTTACCCACCCGGGCCCAGATCTCCTCCTCCTGATAGAGAGTGAGTGCCAGGGTCAGGCTCAGGGCCTTGGAGATACTCTGGATGGAGAAGGGTTCAAAAGCGTCACCGGCGGTGAACAGCTCCCCCTCGACGGTACAGACTGCGATACCGAGCCGATCGGCCGGAACCTGAGCCAGTGCCGGAATGTAGTCGGCCACCTTGCCTTGTCCCAGCAACGGGCGCACCTCTTCAAGGATGCTGGCCAGTAATTCGGATGACAACACCATAAGCAATAAGCGATTCCATGACTAAAACAGCGGTGGAGATCCCATCCCCACTGACAAAAATCCCGCCAGCGGCGGGATTTTTCAGTTACCCACAACAAGGCGCCAGATGCGGCAGCCTTGTATCAGGCCGGTTCACCGTACCAGAGGTCGAACAGCTCGGTAACGACCACGGCTTCCATCCCCTTGCCTTCCAGCCAGGATTTGACGGCAGCGCGGTCTTCTTCGGTACACTTGCCCAGTTGCTGGGTGCAGATCATCCCTTCCCAGGCCAGGTGACCGGAGCCGGCAAAAGCCAGTTTACGGGGTTCAACAACCTCATCGATCATCGCATCGACTACCGCATCGATGGTCTCTTCGGCAGTGCCGACCGGGAAGTTGAAACTGATGTCGAAACCCATCTCCTGGAATTCATCGACGCGCAGTTTCTTGCGCAGGCGGCGGCTACGATTGGCCATGATAGCTCCTCAAGTTAGTTGATACGCTAGGTGTGTTGACGTGCCAGCTTAGCTGACACGCTTGAAAATCAGATCCCAAACCCCGTGGCCGAGACGGTGGCCACGTTGTTCAAATTTGGTCAGCGGACGCCAGCCCGGACGAGGCACCCAGTTGCCGGTGGCAGAGGTGTTCTCGTAACCCTCGGCGGCGCTCATCACTTCCAGCATGTGCTCGGCATAGTTTTCCCAGTCGGTGGCCATGTGGAACACGCCACCGATGGCCAGCTTCTGGCGAATGTCCTGCGCAAACGCCGGCTGTACGATGCGACGCTTGTGATGACGGCTCTTGTGCCAGGGGTCCGGGAAAAACAGCTGCAGGCAGGAGAGTGAACCGTTCGGGATCATGTGCTCCAGCACCTCAACCGCATCGTGGCAGATCACTTTCAGATTGGTGACACCCGCTTCCTGAGCGGTGCCCAGGCAGGCACCCACGCCCGGGGAGTGCACTTCGATGCCGATGAAGTTCTTCTCGGGGGCATTCTTGGCCATCTCGACCAGAGAGGCGCCCATGCCAAAGCCGATCTCCAGCACCACCGGAGCCTCGCGGCCAAACAGCGCGACCATATCGAGCGGCGCTGGCGCAAAATCGATACCCATGACCGGCCAGAGCTCTTCCAGGGCCTTCTCCTGCCCTTTGGTCAGGCGGCCTTCGCGACGGACAAAGCTGCGGATCTTGCGCATGAACTTGCCGTCTTCGTTAAATACATCTTGGGTCACAGGCATAATGGTCTCGTTATTTCATCAATCCGGGTAATACATCTTGTGTCCGATCCCGAACGGGACCGCTCGCGGCGCATCATGTCATCGCCCGCGAAAACAGGGGAGCGAATTATCCCAAGATAGGCCCAAGGCGCAAGTGTTTCGCGAAACAAATCCCTCATCTCTCACCAATTCATCCACAACGGTTGACAAATGCCGATCGGTTCACAGAATCGGTCACGCGTCGAGCGCATGCTGCCTGCGCAAATAAAACCATACACAACAAAGGATTGCAGTATGAAACACACAGCATTGGCGTTTGCCATCACCACTTTGCTTGCAGGGTGCGACACTTCAACAAATGACTCGCAGGCCCCTACCGCCGCCGAGCAGGCCTATGAGTATCTGGTGCAATTGAGTTCAACCGCAGAAGGAATTGGCGCTCGTCCCACGGGGACAGAGGCTGAGACCCGTGCCGCAGCATGGATCCAGGATCATCTGGCTGGCTGGGGCTACGATGTTCAACGTCAGCCCTTCACCTACACCAAAAGTGGCGCCAGTAAAAATTCCCAAAACCTGATCGCAGAGCTCAAGGGAAAAAGTGACAAGGTGATCCTGATCGGCGCCCACTACGACAGCACGGGCGACAAGAAGGGTTCTGAAGGGGCCACTGACAACGGTGCTGGCGTCGCTGCTCTGCTGGCAGTCGCTGAGGCGCTTAAGGGACAAACTCTGCCCTACACGGTTCGCTTTGCCTTTCTCGGCGCGGAGGAGAACGGTCTCAACGGATCCAAGGCTTACGCTGCCAGTCTGGACCGCACCGCAATTGACCGTCTGCTGGCAATGGTGAACTACGACACCATCGCCGGGGGCGACATCGTTTACGTCCACTCTGCCCACTCGGACGTTGCCGAATACAGCTGCGCCGATCCGAGCCGCTACAGTTTCGATCCCAAGGTACGAGATCGCCTGCTAGCCATCTCCAAGCAGACTGCCACCCCGTTTGCCATTCACCCTAGCTACAGCGGTTATCCGGAAGGGGAAACCGGTAGTTGGTCAGATCACGCCCCCTTTGCCTGCCTGGGGGTGCCGATCGCCTACGTTGAAGCGACCAACTTCACCATCAACGGAGCTGATGGCTATGACGGCTACTCCCAAAGCACCAATCCAGCGCTGTGGGACTGCTATGACGCCACAACCAAGAGCGCCTGCGATCGTGATGGCGAAACCCAGTGGGGAAAAATCTGGCATACCCAGTACGACCGCCTCGACAAGATGGCTGAACTATTCCCGGGCAGAGTAGAAAGCCAACTTAGCGCCAACACTGAATTGATGATCAGCTTCCTGAAGGAACCGGGTTTGTAAGGTCAGCAGCTCGTCAACAAAGCAAGATAGCCTCAACTCAATTCAACGCGTTTGCGCCACATGGGCAGACAAAATTCGGGCTGGTGCCAATCCAGCCCTTTTTTGGCGATTTTTGTGACAATCATTGCCTCAATTCTGAAATCTGATACAAACGGATAACCTGGTGGTCGAATGGAGCGACCGCCCACATGCCGAGAGAATTGTCTATGCAGCCGTTTTTTGCCCAGCGCTTCGAGAAGGTCGAGCCTTCCTTTATCCGTGAAATCCTCAAAGTTGCCGCCAATCCGGAGATCATCTCCTTCGCCGGTGGCCTGCCCAATCCCCACCTGTTTCCGGTCAAGGCGATCGATCAGGCCTGTCAGGATGTACTGCGCGAGCAAGGGGCTGCCGCCCTGCAATATGCGGCGACCGAGGGCTTCGCCCCGCTGCGCCAGTATATCGCAGACCGCTATCTGGCCCGCCACAGCATGCAGGTCAATCCGGACAACATCCTGATCACCAGCGGCTCCCAGCAGGCGCTGGATCTGCTGGGCAAGGTGCTGATCGACGAGGGTCAGGATCTGATCATTGAAGAACCGGGTTACCTTGGCGCCATTCAGGCTTTCTCTGTCTATCAACCGAATTTCAAGCCGATCACCCTTGAAGAAGAGGGGCTGGATCTGGCGGCGCTGGATGCGCTGCTGGCAAGCGGCTCCAATGCCAAACTGCTCTACGGTGTGCCCAACTTCCAGAACCCGAGCGGCGTCTCCTACAGCCGTGCCAACCGCGAGGCACTGGCCGAGCGACTGGTGTGCCATGAGCTGTTGATGGTGGAAGATGATCCCTACGGCGAGCTGCGCTTCGAAGGTGAACATCTGCCCCCCATCGCCAAGCTGGCGCCGAACAATACCGTGCTGCTCGGCTCCTTCTCGAAAACCGTGGTACCCGCCTTCCGTCTGGGCTGGATGCTGGTGCCGGACTGGTTGCGCAAGAAGGTGACCATCGCCAAGCAGGCCACCGACCTGCACAGCAACGCCTTCAGCCAGCAGGTGCTGCACCGCTTCCTGAGCGATAACTCGCTGGATGCCCATCTGGAGAAGATCAAGGAGGTCTATGGCCGCCAACGTGCCGCCATGGAGGCTGCGCTGGCCCGTCACTGCCCGCCAGGCGTCAGCTATACCCGACCGGAAGGGGGCATGTTCCTCTGGCTGACCCTGCCAGCCCACATCAGTGCCATGGCGCTGTTTGACGAGGCGATCAAGGAGAAGGTGGCCTTCGTGCCCGGCGCCCCCTTCTATGTGCGCCCCGAGATCAAGAACACCCTGCGCCTGAGCTTCTCCTGCGTCGATGAAGCGACCATCGAGGAGGGGGTCAAACGCTTGGCCCGCGCTCTCCAGCGCATGCTCTGATCGTCAGATCAAACGGCACCAACAAAAAAACCAGCGAGAGATCGCTGGTTTTTTTGTACCCTCAACGCAACCCATCAGCCAAACAGAGTCTGGCGGAACTGCTTCATCGGGATGGGGCGGCCGTAGAGATACCCTTGCAGATAATCGACGTGACGCGCCTGCAGATAGTCCGCCTGCACCTGAGTCTCCACCCCTTCGGCCACCAGTTGCAGCCCCAGTCTGGTCGCCAGATCGATCACGTTCTCGACAATATGGCTGGAGAGGGCATCGGAGCCGATCATCCCGACGAAGCTCTGATCGATCTTCAATGCGTCGACCTGAAACTGCTGCAGGTAAGTCAGGCTGGAGTGGCCGGTACCAAAGTCATCGATGGCGATCATGACCCCCAGCTGACGCAACTCGGCAAACAGCTGGTCGGTCGTCTCGTCCGCCACGATCAGCTCCCGCTCGGTCAGCTCCAGCACCAGTTTGACTGGGTTGTCCTTGAAAGCATTGATAAAGGCCCGGCAATCGATCAGCAGACTCAGATCCTTGCAGTGGCTGGCGCAGATATTGAAACCGAAATGAAATCCTGCCGGCAGCTTGCTGGCGTGAGGGGCGAAGTGATCCCGCACCTGGGCCATCAACAGGCTGGTCATGGGCACAATCAGGCCGCTATCTTCCGCCAGCGGAATAAAGCGATCCGGCGAGATCATCCCCTGTTTGGGATGCTGCCAGCGCATCAGCACCTCACAACCGCGACACTGCTCATCAGCGCCAGTGACCACCGGCTGCAGGTAGGGAATAAACTCCTCCTCGATCAGTGCTCGCTTGAGCTCCTCCGCTGGCGAGCTGCTACGCCCCATCAGCCTGAAAGTACCGAATCCAATCAGTAATGCCAGCAACGGAGAGAGAAGCAGCGTGTCTCTGGAGTAGCGCCATGCATGGGCCAGATAATCATCCTTCGTCACCAGTGTCGCTACCTGATATGGGAAGCTGGCTGACGAGAGTGCCATATACCCCTCCTCAGCGGGAGAGGGCGCAGCCCCGACCTGACCTGAGCCAAACAGCGCTTTGTCACCGACCACCAAGGCCATCGAGGAGTTCTTGCTGGCGATATCAAGGGTATTAAGCAGGTAGTAGCCATCCACAGCGATCAGCGCACTCCCTTTCTCAACCTCATGACGCAGCACAATCAGCGGTCTATCTGGCGTTGTGTCATTACCGCTGAACAGTTGTAGCTTACCGTCGACATAGTTGTCCGGCCCCATGGGGCCATTATACTCGCCATAGAGAGACGTACAGTAGATTCGGCGACCGATGGTCAGGTTGGCAGAACGAACATCAGGAACCATGATCACCTGCTCGCGCAGCAGCAAGGCGGCCTCTGCACAGGGAGCACCAATCACCTTCTCCACATTCATGGCGGCTTGCTGAGCATAACCCAAGGTACGATCAAACATCAGCTGGGCACGCTGCAACCGTGACTCGGCATCCTGCTCGATCTCCGTCACTGTTTGCCAGATGACGGAAATGCCCCCTAGCAACAGGATCCCGCACCCCATCATTAGCGCCATAAGAATCCTCATGGAGAGCTGGCGAAGTTTCAGACGGCGAAATGGCATGGTGGCCTCTTTGATACACGATGAGTGGTAGCAACCCCGGTGGACAGGCGCAAAGGGTCGCAATAATAGCGACCGCTCAACAAATGTCCACCTTACAAAAATCAATCAAATCAGTGTATTGTTCAACAATATGTTACCAAGGGGAGATATGGTTAACACATATCAAGGTGACAATATGTTCTCTCGGTATCTCCCTTGTTGAAGCGGAGCAGCGCCATTAGAGTAGAGCAAACGGCAGCAGGAGCGTGCAGCGATGAAGATTCTTATTACCGGAGGGACCGGCTTTATCGGCCGCAAGCTGGTTGCCCATCTCAAGGTCAATCACGAGGTCGTGGTCTTGAGCAGGCAGGGGAGCCGCGCTTACTCCCTGCTCGGCCACGATATCAAGGTATTGGATAGCCTCGACCGGCTCGATGACCTCAATGACGTGGACGCCGTGATCAATCTGGCCGGTGAACCCATCGCTGCCGGACGCTGGAGCGAGTCGCGCAAACAGCTGCTCTGCGATAGCCGCTGGCTGCTGACCGAGCAGCTGGTGGATCTCATCAAGCTATCCAGCACGCCGCCCAAGGTGCTGATTAATGCCTCCGCCATCGGCTGGTATGGCAGACAAGGCACCGAAACCCTCGACGAGCAGTGCCGCTCTCCCAACGACGAGTTTACCCACCAACTCTGCCAGCAGTGGGAAACCTTGGCGCAGGAGGCCCAGAGCCGCCAAACCCGGGTCTGTATCGTGCGGATCGGGCTGGTGCTTGGCATGGATGGCGGCGCCCTGCCCAAAATGCTCCCCCCTTACCGACTCGGACTCGGCGGCCCCATGGGATCGGGCAGCCAGATGATGAGCTGGATCCATGTGCAGGATCTGGTGAGCGCAATGCTCTTCCTGCTGGAACACGAGGAGTGCAGCGGCATTTTCAACGGCACTGCGCCCCATCCGGTCAGCAACCGGGAGTTCAGCCAGACCCTTGCTACCACGCTGCACCGTCCACACCTCTTCTTCGTCCCAGCGCCGCTGTTGCAACTGGTGATGGGGGAGGCGGCCGATCTGCTACTCACTGGACAAAAGGTGATACCAGCGCGGCTGCAACAGGCCGGTTTTCACTTCAGCTATCCCGAGCTGCCGAGTGCCCTCACCAATCTGCTGCGCGAGCCCCGCTAACTCACACCCGCTCGCGGCGTCCGCTCGTCAGCACCTCACATAACAAGCAGCCCGGCCAATGACCGGGCTGCTTGTTTATTGTGGCTGCGCTATTGCACCTTGTGTGCATCGGCTCGCGCTGTCGGGATTACAACAGTCCCTGACCCAGACCCCGCAGCCGATCGCTCAGGGTGCCAGCCAGCAGCTGGCGCTGCATCCCCTGCCCCGCCAGCGTCACCAGCAGTGCCCCCTGCGTCGGCAGGCCAAGCCAGATGGCCCAGTGGAACTGCCACTGCCCCTCGAACCACCACCACTGCAGGCCAAAGGCGCAGAGCTCTACCACCATGGCGGCACAGAACCCCGCCAGCGCACCACTGGCCACCAGCTCCCAGCGCAGCATCTTCCTGAGCAGATCACTGCTGGCACCCAGAGTGCGCATCAACAGCAGCTCGCGCCGACGCTGGGCCATGCTAGCCTGGGTCTGGGTCAGCAGCACCAGCAGTGCGGCCACTGTCACCAGCCCCAGCATCAGCGCCAGCGCCCGGCTCACCTGCTCCGATACCTGAGTAAGCCGCGCAATCAGGTCATCCACATCGATAAGGCTCACCGTGGGGTGACGGCGAATAAGCTCCACCTCGGCAGTGCGCCCCGCCTCGGGCAGCCGGTAGCTGCCCAGCCAGGTACTTGAGAAGGGGGCCAGCAGATCCCCGGAGAAGATCATGTAGAAGTTGGGCCGCATATTGTCCCACTTGATGCTGCGCAAACTGGTGACCCTGGCGCCGAAGCTGCGTCCCTCGATGGTAAAGGCGAGCATGTCCCCCAGCTTGATATCGAGCCGCTTGGCCAGATCGCTATCCACCGACACTTCGCCGGGTCCGGCGAGCCACTTCCCGGCCACCAGCTTGTTGTCGGTTGGCAGGGTAGCCGTGGTGGTGAAGTTGAGCTCCCGATCGACCCCTTCACGGCCACTGCTGGCCCCCTCGCCCACCGCCTCACCGGCGATATGGGTCAGCCTGCCGCGCACCATGGGATAGAAATCGGAGGTGGTGGCCCCCACCGCCGCCAGCTCGCTCAGGATCCCCTCCCGCTCGTTCTCGGCCACATTGACCAGAAACCGGTTGGGCGCATCGGCGGGGAGACGAGCCGAAAATTCATCCAGCAGATCGACCCGGGCCGCCCAGAGCAAGCCAAACAACATCAATGCCAGCGCAAAACCCGCCAGCTGGAACAGGCCACTGCTGCGCTCGCGCGACAGGTGGGCCAACGCCAGCCGCAAGGCATGAGGCCCGCTCACTTTTGCCCCCAACCGCAACATCAGAGACGCCAGCAGGGCCAACAGCCCCATCAGCAAGCCCATGCCACCGACCAGACCCAGTGCCAACCGCACATCGGCGGTAAAACCCCAGACCAGCGCAAACAGCCCGAGCAGGCCTACCGGCAGGGCCAGCCAGGGGGGAATCCCCGCCTCCAGCTCGCGGCGCAGTACCCGCAACGGCGGCACTTTCAGCAGCCGCAAGAAGGGTACAAAAGCGAGCAGCAGGGTGATAAAGAGCGCTACCGCCACGCCCAAGGCAAAGGGTCGCCAGGAGGGGGGCGGCAGATCCGGCGGCAACAGGTCCCCCAGCAGTTGCAAGGTGATCCACTGCATGGCAGTGCCCGCCACCAGCCCCAGCAGCGCGCCGATCAGCGTCAACGACAGCAGCAGGGTACCCATCAGTTGCCAGAGCGAGCGACGGGATGCCCCCAGCGTCTTGAGCAGCGCCACCATATTGGTCTGGCGCTCGGCAAAGTGGCGCACCGCGATGCCCATCGCCAGCGCCCCCAGCAACACCCCGCTTAGCGAGGCAAGCCGGAAGAAACGTTCGGCATTGGCTAGCGAACGGCCCACCCGGGATTCGCTGTCATCCGGTTTGATCCACTTCTGTCCGGCCTGCAACTGCGGCAGCAGCCACTGTTCGTAACGGGCCAGCGACTCTCGCGGCCCCTTGAACAGATAGCGCCACTGCTGGCGGCTGCCCGGCAACAGGGCGCCGGTCGCCTCGATATCGGCACTGTGGATCAGCGCCCGCGGCGCCAGCAGGAAGGGGCTGAAGCCCTGATCCGGCTCCTCGCCAAGCAAACCAGCCACCTTGAGCACCGTATTGCCCACCTCCAGCTTATCCCCCGTTTTGGCCTGCAGCAGTTGCATCACCCGAGCGGAGAGCCAGATCTCGCCGGGTGCCGGGGCGCGGCCCGGTTCCAGCTCCAGCTTGCCGTAGAAGGGGAAACCGTCGGGCACCGCCCGAATGGAGGCGAGCTGCAACGCATCGCCGTGAAACAGCATGCTGTTGAAGCTGACGGTGGTCTGCACCGCCAATCCATCCTGTTTCGCCCGGGCCAACCAGCCATCTGGCAGAGCAGCGGCAGTGCGCAGCACCCGATCCGCCCCGATAAAGTCGCGGCCCGATGCCTTGAGTCCGGCATCGAGCCGATCCGCCACCAGCGCCACACTCAAGACGCACGCCACGCTCAGGGCCAGCGCCAGCACAAACCAGCGCAGCTCACCGCTGAAACCTTCCCGGCGAAGCAGCCGCCATCCCAATCGCCACTGCATCATCCCTTGCATCTCCCGCCTGATCCGCAGCTCACCCCGTTACACCACATCATGGGCCACCTCGCGATCCAGTCTGCCCGCCGTCATGACCAGTTGCCGCTGGCAACGCTCGGCCAGCTGATGATCATGGGTCACTACCACCAGCGTGGTGCCATGCTTGCGATTGAGTTCAAACAGCAGCTCGATCACCTTCTCGCCGGTCTTGCTGTCGAGGTTGCCGGTCGGCTCGTCCGCCAGCAGCAGGCTGGGACGGGTCATAAAGGCGCGGGCAATGGCCACCCGCTGCTGCTCACCGCCAGAGAGCCGTGGCGGCAGATGGTGCAACCGCTCGCCAAGACCGACCGCCGCCAGCAGTTCGCGGGCTCTGGGCTCGCAATCCCGCTCGCCGCGCAGCTCGGCAGGCAACATCACATTCTCCAGCGCCGTCATGGTCGGGAGCAGCAGGAACGACTGGAACACAAAACCGATCTGCTCGGCGCGCAATCGGGCCCGCCCCTCTTCATCCAGCTCGTCCAGGGATTTGCCGAGGATCTCGATATCCCCCTGACTCGGCAGGTCGAGCCCGGCCAGCAGCCCCAGCAGGGTGGACTTGCCGGAGCCGGAGGCGCCGACCAGTGCCACCGTCTCGCCGCTATTGACTTGCAGATTGATCCCTTCAAGGATGGTGAGGCTTTCCTGGCCGAGGCGAACCGATTTACCGAGGCCCTTGACGACAATAATGGGGGTTGAACTCATGATCTGTGTCCTTTGTTCCAATCCCTTGATGGCAATCCATAGTGGGAGTTGAATTGATGGTGCGTATTCTGTTTGCCTTGTTGGTTGGCCTTGGCAGCCTGCTCTCGTCGGTTCAGGCCCAAACCCTGCTGGTACTGGGAGACAGCCTGAGCGCCGGCTATCAGATGCAGCTTGAGCAGAGCTGGCCCGCCCTGCTCAACCAGAAATGGCAAGAAGAGGGGGGCAAACACACCCTGCTCAATGCCAGCATCAGCGGTGAAACGACGCAAGGGGCACTGGCCCGTCTGCCCGCCCTGCTGAAAGAGCACAATCCCGACTGGCTGCTGATCGAACTGGGGGGCAACGACGGCCTGCGCGGCTTCGCGCCGACCATTACCCGCCAGAATCTGGCCAATATGATTGCGCTCGCCAAGGAGCAGCAGACCCGTGTGGTGTTGACCCAGATCCAGCTGCCCCGCAACTACGGTGCCCGCTACCTGCGCCAGTTCGAGCAAATCTTCCCGGAGTTGGCAAAGGCCAACGATCTGCCACTGTTGCCCTTCTTCATGGATGATATTGCGCTGCGCCCTGAACTTATGATGAACGATGGCATTCACCCCGCCCCGGCGGCCCAGCCCCAAATCCGCGATAAAGTGGCCCGCTTTATGGAACCGCTGCTCAGCCAATAAGCCCGCCGGTCTATCGCCAATATTCCACAACTAAACATCCCGCAAAAATCGGATGTTTTGAGCGGTCGACGACCTCTGCGTGACGCCTTGGCTCAACCAGCCCATCGCCAATATCCAATAACAAAACATCCCGCCGAAGCGGGATGTTTTGTTATTGATTAAGAAAAACCGGTTGGCTGCGTCTCAGTTTTCCAGCACCTGGCGCAGCCGCTCCTGCGTGACGCCCACCAGCAGATCGGGCTGGAACTTGGAGATAAAGCGATCACAGCCTACTTTCTTGACCATGGCCTCGTTGAAATTGCCACTGAGTGAAGTATTGAGGGTGATAAAGAGATCGGACATGCGCGGATCGCTGCGCACCTCGTGGGTCAGGCGGTAACCGTCCATCTCCGGCATCTCGGCATCGGTGATCATCAGCAAGATCTCGTCAGTCACCTTCTTGCCGGCATCGCACCACCCCTTGAGCAGGGTCAGCGCCTGCAAACCATCCTGACACTCGATCACCTCAAGCCCAAGCTGGCCCAGGGTCTCGCGCACCAGATTGCGGGCGGTGCTGGAGTCATCGACGATCAGCACTTTGCGGCCATGCATCTCGGGCAAGATCTCCCGATCCAGCACCTCTTCGGAGATCCGGATGTCATAGGTGATGATCTCCGCCAGCACCTTCTCCACGTCGATGATCTCGACGATCTGATCGACCCCCTCTTCCGGGATGCGGGTGATGGCGGTGAGATAGTTGGCGCGCCCGGCCGAACGCGGTGGCGGCAGGATATCCTTCCAGGTCATGTTGACGATGTTGGCCACCTGCCCCACCAGAAAGCCCTGAATGGTGCGGTTGTACTCGGTGATGATGAGGTTGGATTCACTGTCGATAGGCATGGGACGCATGCCGATGGCGCTGCGCAGGTTGATCACCGGGATCGAGGTACCGCGGATATTGGCCACCCCGCTGATATTGTGGTGGGAACCCGGCATTTTGCTGAGGTGGGGCAGCTTGACCACTTCCCGCACTTTGAAGACGTTAATGGCGAACATCTGACGGGTGCCGAGACGAAACATCAACAACTCGAGGCGGTTTTCACCCACCAGTTGAGTTCGTTGATCAACGGAATCCAATATACTCGCCATACGCTGATATCCATCTGATTATTAATCGACTCTATTATAGAGGCTGCCTGTCAGGAAAGGCAGACGCATTTTCAACCAGAGCGACCAACCAGACAAAAAAAGTGAGGCCGAAGCCTCACTTATCTCATTGATTTTAAAATCAATAGCTACATACGGATTTCCAGCTGCCATCGGTTGCCTTGGGCTCGCTGCTGGTCCACCAGTTCGCCTGCCACACCACCTTGTTATGTTAATGCGATCGCCGCCATTGGCATGATCCCCCTGCGGCCAGCTCGGATAGGCCTTGTAGGCCGCCGGATTGACGTTCTGGCTGCTGCAGCTGGTGCCCGGATTCTCGCCGCCGCCCGAGCCCAGCACGGCCTCCGGCAGGGTCGGGAACTCGGCCTTGAGCCCGATGGTCTGGCTGCCGCTGATGATCCGCATCCCGCTCGGCACACCCGCCGCAGGCAGGTAGTAGGTCATCGCGACTTCAATCTCGGCCCCCGGCGCCAGGGTCTGCCAGCCCGGCAGGTTCATGGCGACCTTGTGGAAGTCCTTCTCGTTGGCTATGCCTTCCGAGTTGTCGTTGCCACCACTCTCCACCACTTTCAGCCCCATGCCACTCTGATCCGTAATGGTGTCAGAGGTGGAGGTGGGCACCAGAAACTCGATGCGCGCGCCGCCCGGAATGGTCTGGGTCGACTTGTTGATCAGCTTGAGTTTCGGGTTGATCGGGTAGTTGGAGTCCCCTTCCTTGAAGCCGGAGAGGCTGACCTGGATGTCGAGCTGGGCGCTCGGCGCGGCCAGATCATTCTGCTTGGTGTTGTACGGAGTTGCCTTGGCAAACTTCTCGTAAGCCAGGGTGGTCAGGGTGCTGCCCATGCCGTACTCGTTCTTGGCCGGATCGAAGGCGTAGTCGCCCGCCATCTCCCAGAACATCACGCCGCCCAGACCGCGCTTGATGATGTAGTCCAGCTTGTGACCCATGGACTCTTCATCTTCGGTAGAGAGGAACACTTTCTTCTCTTCGTTCCACAACCAGGGCGCGTGAGCCTTCTCATCGTAGTAACGCACATACTTGCCCTGCATCACGTGAGCCGGGTTGTTGGGATCCAGACCCCAGGCAGTGCCGTAACTCGGCAACGTGGTGATACCGAGGCTGGCCGCATTCTCCAGGTTCTTGGCATGCCACATGGGCACGGCGCCACCGCCGATCTCTTTGCCGTTCTTGTCCAGATCGTGCCAGATGTTATCGATGCCGACCGCCCCGTTGCCGCACGGAATCGTGCTGCCACCGGTGCCCGGCTGACAATCACTCTGACTCGGCAAGGCCGCCTTGCCACCCAACCCGTGACTGCCACCGCTCACCCCCTGCCAACCGCGGGTGTAATAGGGCACACC
This sequence comes from Aeromonas sp. QDB62, assembly GCF_027705695.1. Lineage (NCBI taxonomy): Bacteria > Pseudomonadati > Pseudomonadota > Gammaproteobacteria > Aeromonadales > Aeromonadaceae > Aeromonas > Aeromonas sp. QDB62. The sequence continues at coordinate 126,667 of NZ_JAPDCD010000003.1, forward strand.
GACGTTGATCTTGCCGGCTGCCAGCGCACCGCGGAAGTAGTGGGCAGACCAGGCAGCGTTGAGGTAACCGATACCGCCAAACTGGGCCTGGGTATAGACGCCCCAGTGGGAGAGCTCGGGGTCGGCATTGTTGTCGAACAGCGCCGAGTTGTGACCGACAAAGTGGTTCCAGGCACCGTGGAAGTCATAGGTCATCAGGTTGACGTAATCGAGGTACTGGGTGACCTGGAAGTTCTCCATCCCGCGCAGCAGATAGGCCGAGGCCGGTGAGGCGATGGTCAGCATGTACTTGCGGCCATCTTCGTTACCGGCGTTGTCGAGCCGCGCCCGCAAGGTCTTCATCAGCACCTCGTAGTTGGCAAACAGCTTGGCACGGCACTGGTTGGAGAGCGGGAAGTCGTTGGGGTTGCCCGCATCCTTCATGGAGGTGGGGTATTCGTAGTCGATATCGACCCCGTCAAAACCGTACTGACGGATAAAACTCACCGCCGACGTGGCAAGCGCATTGATGCCATCGGTGTTGACCGAGCAGTCGCCCTTGGTGGTGGCGGTGTAGAAGCCGCGCGTATCGGCCCAGCCCCCGACCGAGATCAGGGTTTTCACGTCCGGATACTGCTTCTTGAACTTCGACAGCAGGTTGAAGTGCCCCTTGTAGGCGAACTCCGGATCCATCTCGGCACCCGGCACGCCATCCCAGGTCATCTTGGTCGCCGAGTCATCCACCTTGATGGTGTGGCTCTGCTCGTCCACCGCCGCGAAGGCGTAGTTGATGTGGGTGATCTTGCTCCACGGAATGTCGCTCACCAGATAGGCGGGCAGACCGTTCTTGCCAGTGCGCCACGAGGTGAAGTAGCCGATGACCCGGCGGGCATGGTCATCCCCCATGCACTCGTAGCCATCAGGACGATAGATCTGGCGGATATCGCAGGAGAGGTTGCCACCAGATGGTGGCAGCGCGGCCTCCTCGACAGTGATGTTCACTGCCGCCGACTCGCCGACCAGATTGGTCTTGTCGGTGGCAACCAGCTTGAGGGCGGCACTGCCCTTGGCATCGGGTGTCCAGTTGACCTGCCAGGGGGCGGCATTGTCTTCCCCTACCTTCTTGCCATCGACAAACAGCTCGACTTTGGCCACATCGTTGTTGGCATCGGTGACATTGCCGCTCACCGCCACGCTGCGACCCAGCGTCACCTTGGCACCGCTGGCCGGGCTGCTGATGCTCACCTTGGGCGCCTCTGGCGCTACCACTGCAGCAACGTTGAAGCTCGAATCCGCCTCGCTCAGTACCTTGCCATCCTTATCCAGCGCCCGCGCTTTCAGGGCGTGCGCCCCAACGCCCGCAGCACTCCAGCTGGCGCCCCAGGGCGAGGCGCTGGCCGTGGCAGCAAGCTTGCCGTCGATAAGGTATTCCACCCGAACCAGCGCCGTCACCGGGCCACTCAGGGTCACCGCCAGCGCAACGCTGGCACCTTCGTTGAAGCTGGCACCGGCAGCCGGAGAGCTGACGGCCACGCCGAGCGCCGGTGGCGGCACTTCGCCGCCGTAGAGCTTCCAGGCATCCGCCCAGACCACCCCGACACCGGGTTCATAGTGATAGGGTGATGCCCCGCACCAACCCGAGTAGGGGAACTCTTTGCATTCATATAGAGCGCCGGCATTGCTGACGATGTCACCGGCTTTGTAGGCAGTACCGGCCTTGTAGGCGGGATAGGCTGCCTGCGCCCAGGCGGGCATGGCAGCGATGGCCACCAGCACGGCAAGCCGGCTGGGCCTCAGGAACTGTTGCATATTGTTATCTTCCTTGTTTTGTCTTGGCATGGTTCACCAAGGCAAAGAACAATCGCAACCTGCGTGATGGGCGCAGACAACTGGCAATGGACCTGCCACAAAAACCACCCTCACCCAGGGAAACCCCGCTATCTGGATCCATGATCCAGACCGGAGGCATTGCGCCCCGACATCACTGCCGGTTTGCCCTTTACCTGGGTTCCGTGAGGAACGAGCCCAGTATAGAAAGGCAACACTCCCCCCTCAATCTTTATTCTCAAAGAGAATTATCGACAGTACCCAGTTGCTCGCGGCAATTCGACAAAAATGACAAATTAATCAATAAAGTCATACTGTTATCCTGATCATAAAAACACAAAGCTAGGCTCTACCGAATCCATTAAATGTGCGCCAGCTCACTGGTCAGACATGAGGGAAGTGCAAAAATGCCACCCCCTTGAGCAAAGACCCAAGGCTACGGAATAACTGGAAAAATAATAAAAGGAATAATAATGACCGCTACACGTAATCTGCTGTCGCTCGCTATCGGGCTGGCGCTGGCATCCCCCTCTGTATTCGCTTACGACTGCCCTGCAGATCAAATTACCACGATCCCCCAACTCAGAGCCGAGTTCAAAAATGGCGCAATTCCCAAAGAGCCAACAGCGACACCAGCTGGCTCAGGGTTTACCAGCACGACAACCAAGGTAGTAAAAGGACAAGTCACCGCCATCGGCAGCTCCCTGACGAAAGGTGTTTACCTGACTGATTCACAACCTGTTCAAGCAATTGAATCCAAGGGGATTTTTGTTTATCTGCCAGATGTCGCCAAAAAATACCCAGACCTGAAGCCGGGCTCGGAAGTGTGCCTCGAAGCCAACATCCAGGATTTCTTCGGAGGTCTGCAGCTAAAACTGGTTGGGGACAATATTGAAATCAAAGAGAGCAGCGTCACGCCACTCCCCGTTACGCTTCAAGTAGGAGATGGTGAGTCACTTGCCGATGCGCTGCAGCGTCATGAAGGTATGCTGGTTGCGCTCGACAATGCCAGCGACCTTAGAATCACCCGCACGTACGGCTTCGATTACAGTGCCAGCCGCAGCAATATGGTGCTCTCTCATAAAGATCCACTGTTAAAACCGACCCACCCAGCTATATGGAGCAAATAGCCCCGAGGCGATTGGGCTGAATGAATCCAATAAGAAAAATCAGCTGGTAGTTGAAACCGATATCAAAGCCAAAGATGGCAAGATTGCCTGGTTCCCGGAACTTGATGCCGATACCGGCTACCTGCGAGTGGGGGACCTGATCCCCAAACTGCACGGGGTTATTGCCTATAACCGTGACAAATGGCGTTTGATTGTCTCTCCTGATGCCCAGCTCAAAGCCGGGGACATCCAGGATAGGCAAGCACCCCGTCTGCATGCTCCGACCCGACCAGATGGCACTCTGCTGCGCTTGGGCAGCTTTAACGTACTGAACTACTTTACAAGCGGTGTCGGCGGCGATCTCAACCCGACTTGTGGTGATACCTTTACCACTAAATGCAACCGGGGAGCCCCTTCTGCAGAAGAGTTTGAGCTGCAGAGAACCAAGATCGTCAATGCCATTCTGGATATGGATGCCGACCTGCTGGGCCTGATGGAGATTGAAAACAACGGTTATGGTGATAAATCAGCCGTCAGGGATCTGGTCAACAAACTTAATGAACACCTGCCAGCAGAAAAGCAATACAGTTATGTCGTGCCTGACAGCAAACTCCTTTATAAAAACACGTTTTTTGGCTCAGATGCCATTGGCCAAGCCATTATCTATCGCGCGGCCTTACTGAGCCCCAAAGGGTCAGCAGATATTATTCCCTTGCCGGTTCAACAAGAAGGCGATGTGATTAAAGCCTCGCAACGGGACTCGCTGGTACAAACCTTTGACGTCAAAGGCGAAGCGCAACCACTGACTCTTATCGTCAACCATCTGAAATCCAAAGGCTCCGGTTGTCTTGAGAATGGTGATGGTAAAACTGAGCCTGCTGACTTGCAGGGCAAGTGCAACGAGTTCCGGGTCAGTGCAGCCAAAGCACTGGGGGAAGCGGTATCCAAGTTACCGGGTCAGGTACTGTTGGTCGGCGACTTTAACTCCTATGCCAAAGAAGACCCCATCAGAGTACTCACCGACTATAACCCTGAAGCCACTCGAAAAATCGTGACCGGCATGAAAACCTACCTGGGAGGTGCAGCTTATTCAGATGGGGAGCAGTTCAACAAACCCGGCTATGGTCTGATCGACCTGAACGTCAAATTCAACGGTAAGGAAGCAATTTCATACAGTTTTGAAGGCGAGCTGGGCACCCTTGATTACGCGTTGGCCAACAATGCGATGGCTGAACGGGTGCTCAAAGTTTCTGACTGGCACATCAACTCTTACGAGATGACGCTGTTCGAATACGGCAAGAAAAACTCGGGAGGGTTCGTCAAATCCGAGAACATGTACAGCTCCTCGGACCATGACCCCGTCATTATTGACCTGAAGGCGGAGCCTGATTCAAACAGTGGCACTCAAACTGATGGTTCATCCACTGCAGATCAAGGTACCCAGACAGAAGATACGACAACCAAGCCCTTGACCACAGCCGACTCCTCAGGCGGCGGTGCGCTGGGACTCGGCCTGCTGGCCCTGCTGCCGCTGGCTTGGCGCCGTCGCCGTTAACCACAGGCGCATCTGAATAGTGCAACCAAAGCCCGCGAGACCCGCGGGCTTTTTCGTTGGAGCAATGGATTTACACATGAAAAGCACAGGAATATGGGAAAATGAATGCGGGAGCAAACAAAAAGGCCACCGCGATGCGGTGGCCTTTTTGCTTCTTGTAACAAGAATTTGGTGGAGCTACGCGGGATCGAACCGCGGACCTCTTGCATGCCATGCAAGCGCTCTCCCAGCTGAGCTATAACCCCAACTCACCTCGGCGCTGACGAAGTTATCTCCGGCAACGGAGGCGCATGATAGGCATCACCCGCTTTGCTGTCAACCCTAAAATAACTGCGATTGATTCGTTTAGTCAAAATTGCAGCAGTTCGCTGTTTTTACCAGCAAGGAGCACGCTATCTCTCTGTTTTATGTCATAAATCGGCTCAAACCCCGATAACGCGCAAGTCATCAGGCATGCTTCCTTCTCTATATATGGCTCTCGCTCGCTGGCTCTTTTGCTGGCTGGCAAGCAGGTTCTCCCCCGTCACCCCGGGAAAGCCTTTCCATAAAGAGCTTTGCATTTGAAAACCCTTTCCATGATTTTGGTAAATTTACAACACAAAAAGTTGATCCAGCTCACAAATAGCCATAGGATCAAACCGTGACCCAGGTCACACATCATAACCATAAATGACAGAGCGATGAGGTAAACCATGTTTGAGAATCTGGCAGTCCTGTTCCACCTCAAGGGCGCAACCACCAAGAGCGGCATTGTAGAGAAAGATGCCTATGCACCGTCCACCCGTGAATACTACTTCCGCTACGGCAAGTGAGCCGTGAAAGTATTTCACCATTAATAGTAATAAAACTACATCACACACATCCTGTCGCAGCGCCATCAGGTGCTGTCCTGTCCCGGCCAGAGCAATACCTCGGCCACACCTGAACTCCACCAAACAACAATGGGGCCCGCAGGCCCCATCTTTTATTGCATCGGCTCATTGCCGGATCACAGCTTGATCCAGGCATCGCTCCATGCGGTTCCCTTGCCGGGCTCATAGGCCCAGGCGGCACCGGAACACCAGCCGGTGTAGGGGTGCGGTTTGCACTCGTAGCTGGCGTCGCCATTGCTGACGCGCTCGCCCGCTTTGTAGGGGGTGCCTGCCTTGTAGGCCGGGTAGTCGCCATCCGGCGGCGTCACGCCCCCCTCTTCCCCTTTGACCAGCAGGGCATGGCTGGCGCTACGGCTCAGACTCCCTTCATCGGTCACCGTCAGTTTGATATCCAGTTTGGTATCGCTGGCCGGCTTGGGCAGAGTCAGCTCCAGGGTCACCTGATCCAACGCAGGGGCAGCGGCGCCGGCCGGAATGGTCCAGGCATAGCTCAGCGGCTTGCCTTCCGGATCGCTGGAGTGCTGGGCGGATAGGATCACCTTGCTGCCACCTTCGGCCTGCGCCGGGCCGGTGATAGTGGCCACCGGTGGCAGGTTGGTGCCGCCACCATTGTCTTCAATCACCAGCTCGGGATAGAAGTGCTGGACACAGCGGCTGTAGTCACCCTCCTTGAAGGCGCTGAAGCGGGTCTGGTAGCCCACCAGCTTGCACGCATAGCTCTTGCCGCCGTTGGGGTTCTCGGCCACATAGCTCCAGTCCTGCTCCCAGTAGATGGGCAGGGCACCGGAGCCCTGATTGTCAAAGTACTTCATGTTCTTGCAACCGAGCACTTCGTCAGCGGGCACTGCCACGGCCAGATAGTTGGCAAATTCGCGATAGTAGTTGATGCGGTTCTGGGACTGGGCGTGTTCGGCACTGCCACCACACTCCACTCCGCCGTTGATGATCTGGGTGGTCACCCCGAAACCGGGTACCAGACCGTTCTGCTTGTCGTGCTCGTTCGGCTGCCAGGTGCCGTCGATGACATGGAGCATGGAGGGCTTGGGCGGCTGCGGATAGGTGTAGAAGAACACCGCGCTGGCGAGGTTCAACCAGCTGTCGGCCACCAGCTCAGGCTGGTCGAGCAGGGTGCGCACCGTGCCGAACATCGCCTCGGAGAAGGGGCCATAGTTGTAGTTGTAAGAGAGCTGCTTGGCACCGCGACCGAAATAGCTCTTGAACTCGCCATTGTCGAAGGTGCCGCATGGCCACTGCTGACCCTGCCATACGCTGGGACTGCACTCGGCGTTGTAACCACCGCGCATCGCTTCGGTCCAACCCATTTCACGGACATAGACCAGCGCCTGACGCCACTCGGCCTCCGGACGCCAGCTCTCGTGGCCGCCGGTCTCCTGCGCGAAGTGGGCGAACATGGTCGCCAGGGTCTTGCGACAGATGGCCTCGGCATCGCGACCATCGCTGTAGTTGCTGCACAGGGCCGGGAACTTGGCGGCCGCCTGCAACAGGCCGCGATAGGTATACTCCGGAGCACGCAGCGGGAACAGGTAGCTGAACTGGCTTTCGCTCAGCAGGCTCTCTACCAGCTTGACGTTGTCCGGGTTGTCGGCTCGGCCCGGTTGCACCGCTTCCACCACCAGATTGTCACGGGTAGCAATGGAGGCCTTGACCGCTTCCATCGCCGGGAAATCGGTCAGCGCCTGCTCTTTGGCATCCAGCTCGGCCTGGCTCATGTAGACAGGGGTGGTGCTGCCATCCGGCGGGGTGGGAGTCGGCGGCGTGGGCTTGTCATCGCCATCGCCATTGTCCGGCGGAGTCACTTCCCCTTCGCCGATCAGTTTCCACGGGGTATCCCACTCGTTGGCCACCGCCATGCCGGGAGTCTGACCCGGATTGACCCACCACTTGGCCTCGAACACCTGGCCGTTGTAGTTGACCTGGCTGCCGCCCGGATAGGATTTGTTGATGTCATATGCCTCGGCCGCCCACAGGTGGCCGCTCAGCATCAAGCTGGCAAGCAGAAGGGTGATGCGATTTTTTTTCATTATTGTTGCTCTCTGGCTAAATTTTTCAGCAGGAAAAGACGGGGTCAGAACAGACCCCGTTACCATCATAACGATCTCGACTTAACGGCAGCTTGCCGCCCCGACATCCAGCCAGACATCGTGCTTGCCCGGCTCGTTGCCCTGAGTCCACCATTTGGCCTTCCACTGACGACCGTTGTGGTTGGTCAGGTCACCGCCGTTGTAGGCAACGGCCGCGTTCCAACCCAGATCAACCTGACTCAGCAGCGCCCACTGATCGGCGGAACGGCTCGGCTCATTGCCCTGAGTCCAGTACTTGGCACGCCATACCAGCTGGTTGTGGCTCACCTTGTCACCGCCGTTATAGACCTTGCTGACCTGCCATGCAGGGACGTTGGCTGCTTCCGGGTCGGTGGTGTTGCAGGAGCCACCCTCACCGCCTTCGTTGATCGGGGTAACGGTGAGGCGGGTTGCCGCGTTGGCGTCGAGCGCACCATCAGAGACAGTCACGGAGAGGTCATAACCGGTTTCGGCATCGACCGCCGGGCCGGTGACCACCAGAGTGGCGCTGCTCTGGCCGGTCGCCGTGATACCGGCAGGCACTTGCCATTGGTAGATCAGCTCGTCGCCATTGGGGTCGGATGCCTTGGCAGTGATGCTCACCTGTTTGCCCGCTTCCACCTTGACGCTGGCGGGCAGGGTGACCACCGGAGGCAGGTTGGGTTGCGGCGCCTTGTTGGTCACCACCACCTGATCCCTGGCGGTCAGTTGATGGTCATCGGCCACGGTCAGCTCGAACACCAGCGCGGCATCGGCGCTCACGGCATTCACATCGACCCGCACCTTGGCCTGAGTGGCATCACCCAGCACGGCTGGTGGGCCGGAGAGCTGCTTCCAGCTGTAGGTCAGGGCGCCTTTTTCCGGATCGTGAGAAGCGGAGCCATCCAGCGTCAGGGAGGCCGGACCGGTCACGGTCACATCGCTACCCGCGTTGGCAACCGGCGGCTTGTTGACTGGCGGGGTGATCCCCTCGCCATGGCCGAGCCCTTCGTGCATGGCGTTGAGGATGTCGCCGTTGTCGGCATCGATCTCCCAGGAGAAGAGACCACCCAGCTTGTGAGTCAGTACATACTGGCCTTTCGCCTTGACCGAGCGCTCATCGTCATAGGTGATCAGCTCACCGGTGGAGGGCTTGAACAGGGTGGCCGCTTCGGCGGTCTCGTCGTAGTTGTACTCCCAACCCGCGCCCATGTGGCCGTTGACGATGTGGCGATAGTCCAGCACACCATCTTCCCAGGTGCCCTTGATCTTGCCGGTGGCGGTGCCGGTGAAGGGATCGTTGCCCTGATAGCCGCTCACCCCTTTCCAGCCACGGCCATACATGGCGGCACCAATAACCAGCTTCTCGGAATCAACACCTTGAGCCAGCAGCAGATTAACCGCTTCATTGGTGTTGTAGCGCTTGTTGGCCGAGCCGTTGGTGGCCTGATAGAGGTTGGCCTGATGGCCCAGAGAGGTGTTGCTCCAGCCACCGTTGTAGTCGTAACTCATCACGAAGAGATGATCCATGTACTGCTGGGCAGCCTTGTAGTCCACATCCTCAATCTTGTCGTAACCGGCACCGATGGCAGAGGTGAGCTGATAGGTGCGACCGGTCTCTGCTTCCAGCTCGTCGAGCATGGCGCGCAGATCCTTCATGATCAGCACATAGGTTTCACCATCCTTGCTCTTGTCACCCAGGTTGGGGTTGGCACCGTCGCCACCCGGATACTCGAAATCGATGTCTACACCGTCGAAGAACTTCCAGGTCTGCAGGAACTCTTTGACCGAGGCGACGAACACGTCGCGCTTGGCCTTGTCATGCATAAAGAAGAAGGGATCGGAGAGGGTCCAGCCACCGACGGAGGGGAGGATCTTCAGGTCAGGATAGGCCTGTTTGAGGGCCATCAGGTTGCCGAAGTTGCCCTTGTAGGGCTCGTCCCAGGCGACCAGCGAACCCTGCCCTTTTTGCAGTGCCGCCCAGGGGTCGTGAATGGCGACCTGGAAATCCTTGCGACCGGCACAGGAGCGCTGCAGCGCCTGGAAGCTGCCGGAGATCTCCTTGAGGCTGTCGTTGAGGCCATCACCGCCGCAGATCGGGGTGAAGCCATAGAGGATATGGGTCAGGTTCTGGGCGGGCAGCTTGTCCACGCTGAAGTTGCGATCGTAGACGCCCCACTCCACATAGTAGGTACCGACCACCTTGCCGGACTTGTTGACATAGGGTTTGTTATTCTCCTGCAGGGCAGGCTTGAGCGGTACGAGGTGGCTGCCATCGGTATCGGCGACCACGATCTCCTTGGCATCGGACAGGGTGCAGCCATCGCCGTTGCACAGCGCGACCTGCATCTGATAACGGCCCCCCTTGTGCACCTTGAAGGTAGCGGTGCCCGCCGCCGAAGAGGGACCGGACCAGACTTCCTTGCCATCCAGCAGCACCTTGGCACTCTGACCGATATCGCCGCTCCAGATGTTCCAGGTGACGGTCACATCGGCGCCATCCTTGACCTTGACCAGCTCGTTATAGGCGGTTGCAGACTGATTGACTTCGACGATGGCAAACTTGGTGGGGCCCCAACCGATGGCGGGTTTGCCCGGTGCGGCAGCATGAGCGGCAGATGAAGCGAGCAGAGTACCGACCATCATGGCCAGCAATGCGGGTTTTGGACTTAGCATATTGCTTTCCTTTACGTTATGGAAAAACGAAAGGGCAACGCAACACGACAGGTAACACAAAAATAGCCACCCCTTGGCAAAGGCAGCCTGCATAACTCTGTGGTGGCCCCGCTATCCTAGGTCGATATGTCCCTTAGACCGGAAGCTTTGCGTCCCGACTTTTCAATCGGTTTGCCCTTGTCACAACTTTATTCTTGGCGATAAATAATCGCGGATTAACTTTAGGGTAATTCGGATAGCTAAGCAAATCCGACCATTGCCAGCCAAGCTGTTGCCAAGCTCACATTTCACTCACTTTTTTAGAATTAACGCTTAATAAACAGACTCATGCATGAAAGGAATGTCATCATCCCCAACCGAAGGCGGCGCGCCATTTATTGATCCAAATCACATCAACACGATAAAAATCAATCAGTAAGCGTATTTCACATCAAAAGACCCATCTGCATCGCAATGTATGAATATATAATCGCCGTTTTGCATGACCATCAGGTGCCTTCATGCCCAGCGATCTCCCCTCACGCACCCGGCTATCCAGATACGACAAATTTGTTCGCCTGACGGTCTACACACTGCCACTGGCGGGGATAATCCTGCTGCTCAACAGCCTCAACGGCTGGCAGAAGGCACCGCTTGCCTGCACCTTGCTGCTCCAGAGCTACCTTATCTGCACCATCTGGCTCTATCGCCACTACCGCTACCATCTGCAGCGCCAGTGGCAGCATCTCAGTGAGGCGCTCCGGATCAACGAAATCACCGCCGAGCTGGCCCGCAACTCGGCGCAATACCAGACCGAAGAGGCCTTTCTGGAGGATCTGCTCAGACGGGCCGTGATGTTGATCCCGGGGGCCGAGATGGGCTGCCTGATCAAGCTGCTGCCGGGCACAGGGATGTTGAGATATGAAGCGGCCATCGGCATGGATCTGGTGAAACTGCGGCGGATCAATTTACCGCTTGAGCACACCTTTCAGTACAAGCTGACTCAGGGGCGCTGCAACAAAACGCTGCTGATCAACGACCTGTCGAAGATCAATGCCACCATGCCCCTGTCCGAACAGGACAAGGAGCTGCTGGTCAACTGCAGCGACCTGCCCATCCGGGCCACCCTGGCGACCCCAATCCATATCGATGGTCAGCTCTACGGCATGATCAATATGGACAGCAGCAAACGTCATGCTTTTACCCGCTACGACAGCCACCTGATGGCAATTCTGGCGCGGGATATTCGCCACGCCATCACCATCTATCAGCAGTCCCGCCGCATCTATCAGCGGGCCAATACCGACCAGCTGACCGGCCTCGCCAATCGCCAGCAATTCGAACTCGCTCTGCAGGCACAGCCGGAAGGCACCCTGCTGCTGATCGACATGGACAATCTCAAGCAGCTCAATGACAGCTGCGGCCATCTGGCGGGTGATCAGGCCCTGCGCCTGATCGCGGATGGCATACGCCAGCACTTCGGTCAGGGGGTGATTGCCGCCCGTTTTGGCGGGGATGAATTTGTGCTGCTCACCACTCTGGCACCGCCCACGCTGCAACAGACAATGACTATGCTGGCGACCATGCTGGCCAGCGCCTCCCCCACTATCTCGTGCAGCATGGGGATGGCCCCCTATCGCGGCGACTTTGCAGCCGCATTTGCCAGGGCCGATGCAGCCATGTATCAACACAAGCGGCGCCGCAAGGAGCAGCAGGCGGCACAGATGCCAGCTATCGGGGAGAGCATCAATCACTAGCCCGCAAGAGCCGCAGTCGTCGAGCAAGAGACAAGAAGGGAAGGGAAGGGAAGGGAAGGGAAGGGAAGGGAAGGGAAGCGAAGCGAAGCGAAGCGAAGCAAGTTGGCAGGCCTGCCAGCATTTAATTGTGCGGGGAGAAAAAACGGGGCATGACTGGCATGCCCCGCCACTATTCCACGCTTATTTACAGCTGGCGGCCCCCACATCCTGCCAGACATCGTGTTTACCGGGCTCATTGCCCTTGGTCCAGTACTGCGCCTTCCACTGACGACCGTTATGGGTGGTGATCTCGCCACCGTTGTAGGCCACATTGGCATCCCAACCCAGTTGCACCTTGCTCACCAGCAGCCACTGATCCGCGGTGCGGCTCGGCTCGTTGCCCTGAGTCCAGTACTTGGCCTGCCACACCAGCTGGTTGTGGCTCACCTTGTCGCCGCTGTTATAGGTGCTTGCCGCTTTCCAGACTGGCCAATTGATCGCATCCGGATCAGTCGCCGTGCAACCACCGCCACTGCTGGCCGGTTTGACCGTCAGACGGGTTGCCGCACTGGCATCCAGCCCGCCGTCGGAGACGGTGACGCTCAGGTCATAGCCGGTGTCGCTGGTCACGCTCGGGCCGGTGACCACCAGAGTGGCGCTGTTCTGACCCGTTGCGGTGATGCCTGCCGGCACGCTCCACTGATAGGTCAGGGGATCGCCATTCGGATCGGAGGCGGTCGCCTTGAGGGTCACCTGCTTGCCCGCCTCCACAGAGGCCGTGGCAGGTACACTCACCACCGGCGCCAGGTTGACTTGCGGCGCCTTGTTGGTCACCACCACCTGATCACGGGCAGTAAGGTTGTGGTCATCGGTCACCGTCAGCTCGAACACCAGATTGATGTCGGCAGCCACCGCGTCCAGCACCACACGGGCCTTGGCCTGAGTGGCATCGAGCAAACCAGCCTGCGGCCCGGAGATCTGCTTCCAGCTATAGCCGAGTGCGCTGTTCTCTGGATCGTGGGAGGCCGAACCATCCAGCGTCACCTCGGTCGGGCCGGTCACCTTAAGGTCACTGCCCGCATTGGCCAGCGGCGGCTTGTTGGCCGGTGGCGTGACGCCACTGCCGTGACCCAGCCCCTCGTGCATGGCGTTAAGGATGTCGCCGTTGTCGGCATCGATCTCCCAGGAGAAGAGGCCACCGAGCTGATTGGATAGCACATACTGCCCCTTGGCCTTGACCGAACGCTCGTTGTCATAGGTGATGAGATCGCCGGTCGCCGCCTTGAACAGATAGGGCCCCTCGGCCACCTCGTCATAGCCCTGCTCCCAGCCCGCCCCCATCCGGTTGTTGACGATGTCGCGGTAATCCACCACCCCGTCCTCCCAGGTTCCCTTCACCTTGTCAGTTGCCGTACCGGTGAAGGGGTTGTTGCCCTGATAACCGCTCACCCCGGTCCAGCCACGACCATACATGGCGGCCCCGACCACCAGCTTGCCGGGCTCAACACCCTGCGCCAGCAACTGCCTGACCGCCTTGTCGGTGGTGTACTTGGTATCGGGATCCCAGCTCGCCGCATAGAGGTTGGTCTGGTGACCCAGCTCGGTCTTGCTCCAGCCACCGTTGTAGTCGTAGGTCATCATGAAGATGTGATCCATGTAGGGCTGGGCCGCCTTGTAGTCCACATCCTGGATCTTGTCGCCCCCCGCCCCGATGGCCGAGGTGAGCTCATACTGGCGCCCGGTCTCGACCTCCAGCTCGTCGAGCATGGCGCGCAGCTCCTTCATCAGTACCACATAGGTGGCACCATCGCTCGGGCTGCCCAGTTTCGGGTTGGCACCCTGACCACCCGGATACTCCCAGTCGATATCCACGCCATCGAAGAACTTCCAGGTCTGCAGGAACTCTTTTACCGAGCCGACGAACACATCGCGCTTGGTTTTATCACCGAGGAAGTAGAAGGGGTCGGATAGGGTCCAGCCGCCGACCGAGGGGAGGATCTTGAGGTTCGGATAGGCCTGCTTGAGCGCCATCAGGGCGCCAAAGTTGCCCTTGTAGGGCTCGTCATGGGCGGTGAGGCTGCCTTGCGGCATCTGGATGGCGGCCCAGGGATCGTGCATCGCCACCTTGAAGTCGGCGCGACCGGCACACGCCCGCTGCAGCGCCGGGAAGCTCCCTTCGATCTCCTTGAGGCTGTCGTTGAGGCCATCCCCGCCGCAGATGGGGGTGAAACCATAGAGGATATGGGTCAGGTTCTGGGCAGGGATCTTGTCGACCGTAAACTTGCGGCCATAGACGCCCCACTCCACATAGTAAGTCCCCACCACCTTGCCGGACTTGTTGGCGTAAGGCTTGTTGTTCTCCTGCAGCGGCGCCTTGAGTGGCGCCAGATGGCTGCCGTCAGTATCGGCGACCACGATCTCCTTGGCGTCAGAGAGGGTGCAGCCATCGGCGTTGCACAGCGCCACCTGCATCTGATAGCGCCCCCCCTTCTTCACCTTGAATGTGGCGCTGCCCGCCGCGGCGGAAGGGCCGGACCACACCTCCTGACCATTGAGCAGCACCTTGGCACTCTGGCCCAGATCGCCGCTCCAGAGGTTCCAGTTCACCTCCACATCGGCGCCATCCTTTACCTTGACCAGATTGTTGTAGGCAGTGGCCGCCTGATCGACTTCGACGATGGAAAACTTGGTGGGGCCCCATCCGATGGTCGGCTTGCCGGGCGCAGCAGCATAAGCAGACGAGGCACAGCAGAGACCGACCGCGAGGGCCAGCATGGTAGGCTTTGGACTTAGCATTTTTTATATTTCCCTATTTCGTTATGTTGGCAACGAAAAGGGCTACGCCCTGACAGGTAACGCAGACAGCAGTGCAACCTCTTGGCAAAGGTGCACAACAACCTGTGGTGGCCCCGCTATCTCAAGTACGGCTCATTCCCTGGACCGGAAGCTTTGCGTCCCGACCTTGCGATCGGTTTGCCCTTCGGTTACTTCATTCGCGATGAAAATAATCGCATCCCGACTATAGAGTGAGCCGATCCGGTCCGCTACTGTCGGCGTTTACCGACAATGACAAACCAATGCAGCAATGGATTGCCATCACGCAAGAATGTGAAGGCATCTTCGCCGATAAAACTCTGTTCTCGGCATTCATCCATGACCACGGCCCGCGCAACCATTGCGTGGTTTTGTGAGCCTGTTCACGGCTTGCCGTCCCGGATGCGGCTATCGCAGCAGCAGACTGTTCATCAGGGCCCGCAGTTTGAGCGGTTTGACCGGCTTGCTGATGTAGCCATACCCTCCTTCGCGGATCTGCGCCTGCAACTCGCTCTTGCGATCGGCGCTGATGATGATGCCGCCCAGCTCATCACCACACACCCGTTGTAGCGCGGCCAGCGCCTCCAGCCCGGTCTTGCCGTCGTCGAGGTGATAGTCAGAGAGCACCAGCCTCGGCACAAACCCGTCTGCTACCAGCGCCTCGGCTTCGGCCAGATCGACGGCGCAGCGCACCTCACAGCCCCAACGGCCGAGCAGGGTGCTCATGGCGGTCAGAATGTCCCGCTCGTTATCGATGCAGAGCACGGTCACCCCCTCCAGCTGGCTGTCGCGCACTACCGGCGCCGCCAGCTGATGAACCGTGACCGGCCGGGTCGCCAGATTGAGGGTCACCGCAAAGACCGACCCCTTACCCGGCCAGCTCTGCAGGGTGAGCTGATGACCGAGCACCTGCGAGATGCCGCGGGCGATGGCGAGCCCCAGACCCAGCCCCTGCTCCTTGGCGGTGCGGGAGTGATCGAGGCGGGAGAACTCGTCGAAGATCGCCTCCTGTTTGTCCTGCGGAATGCCGGGGCCGTTGTCCCACACCTCGATGCGGATCTTCTCCCCAAACCGACGACAACCGAGCAGCACCCGACCGCCCGGGTTGTAGCGAAACGCATTGGTCAGGAAGTTCTGCAGCACCCGGCGCAGCAGCCGCACATCGCTGTGCACCGCATGCTTGCTCTCCACCACCGAGAAGTTGATCCCCCCCGCCTGCGCCAGCACGCCAAACTCCGCCTTGAGGTTGTCAAACAGGTCGCGCAGGGCGAAGTCGAGCTTCTTGGCCTTGAACTTGCCCGCTTCGAGTCGCGAAATATCGAGCAGATCGGTAATGAGATCCTCGGTCGCCCCCAACGCATCATCGATATGGCGGGCGATACGGGCCTGCTCGCCAGCAGCGGGCAGCATCTCCAGCAAGGAGGAGGTAAACAGCTTGGCGGCATTGAGGGGCTGGGTCAGATCGTGGCTGACCGCCGCCAGAAAACGGCTCTTGGAATGGTTGGCCCGCTCCACCTGCTGGTTCACCAGCAGCAGCTGGCGGTTGAGTTCGGAGAGCTCGTGGGTGCGTTCGGCCACTCGCGCCTCCAGATGTTCGTTCGCTTCGCGCAGCACCCGCTCCGCATCGCGAAACGGCGTAATGTCGGTAAAGGTCATGACGAAGCCGCCGGCGGGCATGGGGTTGCCCTGCATCTCGATCACCCGCCCGTCCGGGCGCTCCCGCGCCGAGATATGGGCGCTGCCGCGCTTCATAAAGGCGACCCGCCGCGCCACGTGATCCTCGATATCACCGGGGCCACAGAGCCCCTGCTGGGCGTTATAGCGGATGATCTCCTCGATGGAGCGCCCCGCCTGAATAAGACCCGGCGGATAGTGGAACAGCTCGATGTAACGGCGGTTCCAGGCTACCAGCCGAAGCTCCCTGTCCACCACCGAGATCCCCTGCCCAATATGTTCGATCGCCCCCTGCAGCAGGCCGCGGTTGAAGCGAAACACGTCGGAGGCCTCATCAACTATGGTGGCGATCTCCTCGAGCTGCATGTTGCGCCCCTGCAGGGCCGAGGCGAGCACCAGCCGCGCCGATGAGGTACCAAATACCCCTGCCAGCAGCCGCTCGGTGTGGGCAATCAGCTCGGCCGAAGCCTGCATTTGCGGAGCAAGCGTGCCGCCCCGCTCACCGGCGAAGCGGCCAAAGGCGCGCTTGACCCGGCTTGAGCCGACAAAGCGGGCCGCCAGCATCTCCAGCTCCTTGACCGAAACCCGCGCCTGATAGAGGGCGGCGGTATCGCGGCTCGGCTTGCCGACAAAGTTGGCGGCCTGCAGCCGCTCGCTCACCGCAGGGCGCGATAACAGGGAACCGGCCACATAGCCAAGCAGGTTGAAGAGCAGGCTCAGGAAGATGCACCAGGCCCCGAGGCTCAGCTCGCGAAACGCGGGCCAGTCCGGCGGCGCCAGCAGCTCGGCCAAGGGCGAGCCCGCCAGCAAGCCACTCTCTACCAGCAGGGTCACGAACCAGAGACTCACCCCGAGGCTCAACCCAAGATAGACCCCCTTGCGATTGCCGTGACGCCAGTAGAGACCGAGCAGCAGGGCCGGTGCAAACTGGGCCACCGCGCCAAAGGAGAGGTAACCGATGCGCGACAAGCTGGTGAGATCGCCGAGCCAGAGGTAGAGCCCCCAAGCCGCCAGCAAAATCAGCAGGATGGCGCCACGGCGCACCTGCAACAGCAGCCGCACCAGTCGCTCGTCGCGCCCCTGCCGCCAGAAGCGGCGCAGCAGCACCGGCAGCACCAGATCGTTGCTCACCATAATCGCCAGCGCGATGGTGCAGACGATCACCATGCCGGTGGCCGCCGAGGTGCCGCCGAGAAACGCCAGCATCGCCATGCCATCGAACCCGAGGGCCATCGGCAGACTGATCACATAGGTGTCGGAGGCCATATCAGCCCCCACCCACTGCTTGCCCGCCAGCGCCAGCGGCCAGATAAAGAGCCCCATCACGAACAGGTAGAGCGGGAAGATCCAGCGCGCCCAGTGCAGATCCTGCCCCTGATTGTTCTCCACCACAGTCACATGAAACTGGCGCGGCAGGCAGATAACGGCGCACATCGCCAGCACCGTGTAGATGGCAAGCTCCAGCAGGTTGCCTGGGCTCACCGCTACCACCTGTGCAAAGAAGTCGCGGGTCACCTGCTCGTGAGCCTCGCCGGGTTTGCTCAGGATCAACCAGAGGGCGAAGCCCCCCACCGCGATAAAGGCCAGCAATTTGACCACCGACTCGAAGGCGATGGCCACCACCATCCCCCTGTGATGTTCGGTGGCATCAAGATGGCGGGTGCCGAACAGGATGCTGAACAGCGCCAGCAGCAGGGTGACCCCGAGCGCCAACTCGCTGGTATTGCTGGTCGGGCTGATGCCACCGCTGTTGACCATCAGCAGATCCAGCCCGGTGACTATGGCTTTCAGTTGCAACACCAGATAGGGGAGGATCCCCATGATGGCGATAAGAGAGATCACCATGGCGAGCCGCTGGGACTTGCCGTAACGGGCGGCGATAAAGTCGGCGATGGAGGTGATGTGCTCGCGCTTGGCCACCAGAATGAGGCGGGCCAGCAGCCGCCAGCCAAACAGGAATACCAGCATGGGGCCAAGGTAGATGGGCACCGGCGACCAGGGAGATTCACTCGCCTGCCCTACGGTGCCGAAGAAGGTCCAGGAGGTGCAGTAGACCGCTAGCGACAGACTGTAGAGCAGCGGTTGCCCCTTGAGACGGTGCCGTTTGTGCTTGTCTGCCACGAAGGCGATCAGAAACAGCAGCCCCAGATAGGTGAGCGACAATCCGATCAGCAGCCATCCCTGGTGCATCGATAACTCCTTGTCCATGTTGAGTTTTTGTATACAACCTCGCCAGTCTAGAGAGGCGGCAGCCAAAAGTCATCCCCTTCGGACAGATTGAAATTATCGTTTTTCAATAAGTTTTGCCTTGACTGAATATCGTAAAACGATAAACATTCGTCCATCCGCATATTGATAAACAATAAACTTCAAGCCATTTCGCCAGCGAGATGGCACCCACCATGAGGTTCATGATGAGAACGACCAAACTCGAACGCCTGAGTGTTCTGATCGAATGGCTGCTACTGCTGGCACTGCTGGCGACCCCTTTGATCACCTTGCTGGAGGTGTGGACCCCCTTCGGTGGCGCCGATTTTCTGCAGGAGAAGCTCAACACCATCTTGAGCCGCCCCGGCATCAATCCTGCCGACTATCCCCTTCACTTCTCCACCCGGCTGCTCGGCACCCTGGTGCAGCTGTTGCCGGATCTGGTCTTTATGATGATGCTCTGGCAACTGCGTCAGCTGTTTCGCGGCTACCGCGCCGGTCTGCTCTTCACCTTCGAGCAGATCCGCCGCTACCGGCAGATCGGACTGCTGCTCTGTACAACCTTCCTGGTCGAATTGATCCTGACCCCCTTGCTGGATACGGTGCTCACCATGAGAGGCCCGGAAGTACTCGGTACCATAGCGCTGAGTACCTCAGATTTCCGGGTACTGCTGGCGGGACTGATCGTACTGGCGCTGGCACTGGTCATGCGCGAGGCCAAACTGCTGGCCGATGAACAGCAACTGACGGTGTGAGGAACGTATGCCCATTATCATCCGCCTCGATGCCCTGCTGGCCGAGCGCAAAATGACCGCCCGCGAGCTGGCCCAGCGCATCGACATCACCGAGGCCAACCTCTCGATCCTCAAGAATGGCCACGCCAAGGCGGTGCGCTTCTCCACTCTGGAGGCCATCTGCCGTGAACTCAAATGCCAACCCGGCGATCTGCTGGGCTACGAGCAGGAGCGCTAACCCTCTTATGAGTCGTCATATCACTCTGTTTGCCCTTTGGCTGCTGCCGCTGTGGGCCTGCGCTGGCAATGACGCGAACGGCCCCCGCTACCTTATCGAGCAGGGCGCCAGCACCAATGTGCTGCAAGTGCGCCTCACCATGCAGGGCAAACCTCCCTTTACCCTGCTCCCCGCTCGTCAGTTGCCGGGCAGTGCCGCGCCAGTTTCCCCCGCGCTGGTCTGCCTTGCAGACAACCAGCCGGTTGCCCTCAACCAGTCCTTCTCCTGCAAAGAGGTTGGCTGGCAGATCACGCTCACACCCGCTCCGGCACTGGGTGCTGATGCCTCGGCCCAACAGTCGCTGCTGTTCGCTCCCAACAAGTGGCTATTGACCGAATGGGGTAACTTTGTGCGCCAGATGGGGAGTCGCCAAGGGAAGGTGTGTCTACCGGATGGCAGCAGCCAACCGCTGCCGGATGTCAACCAACCGCCGCTGATCCTGCCGTTTGGTCTGGACACAGTGCCCGTCACCAAGCCGGATCCGCGGCTGGTGCTGAGCCATGACGAGACCGCCAACCAGCTCGATCTGCCGGCCTTGCAGCAGCAACTGAATGAGATCATCGACTATCTGGCCTTCCAGCTCGATGTGGATCCGCCCACTCATCCATGGCAACTGGTGTGGCTGGGGCGGGATGTGGCGACCCGCTCCCTCGGCGGCGCCGCCGGAGATCAGGTGTATGTCGCCAACTACCCCACCGAGGCTGGTAAACCGACGCCACAGGCGCCCCTGCGCCTGCTACGCACCTCGGCCCACGAGGCCGTGCATATCCTCAGCGCTCGCCGCGCTGCTCCACAGCCCACCTGGGTCGAAGAGAGCCTCGCCGAGTACCTCGCCATCAAGGCACTGCGCCGCTTTCGGCTGCATCAGGTCACGGCGGTCAACGAGCTGGCCGAGCAGGGCAAACAACTGCCCCATAGCGAGAGCGGCCTCTATCGGGCGGCCCGCGAGGTGATGGCGGGCGATCGCTCCTACTACCCGCTCTTTTACGTCAAGGGGAGCGCCTTCTGGGAAGCGCTGGAGCGGGAGCTGCAACACAATGACGTAACGCTGGCCCGACTGCTCCCCCAACTGGGCTGGCTGCCGGATGGCCGCTTTGATGCCGCCTCCAATGAGCTGCTTGCCGGCACCATCGGCTCGGATACCTGGCGCCGGCTCAGCCGCCACTATCTTGGCGAGCAGCAGTAACGCCGCTAACCGCAGCAACGAAAAAGGGAGAGCCGTGGCTCTCCCTTTTTCCAGGTGATGATTCAGACAGAGCTGTATCAGGCCGGAGCACTCTCCTGTGCAGAGGGCGCAAAGGGGCGCAGCCGCAGGAAGAACACTGGCAACACCACCAGCACCATCAGGAAGAAGATGCCACCGCCGATAGGCTCGAACAGTACGCCACAAATCGCCATCAGGGCCGCCACTGTCATGCCGAGGCCAAGGGCCGCATAGAGCGCCTGGGTCGGGATCAACTGCTCGGCAGGCAGCTGGCGAGTCATGAAACGCACCGCCCCGAGATGACTCATGCCAAAGGTGACCGAGTGGAGCAGTTGACCCAACACCAGCACCCATAGCTCGGTCGAGGCCCCCAGCAATACCCAGCGCACCACACAACCGATGGCACCGGCGATAAAGAGGCTCTGGGCGCCAAAGCGCTGCAAGAACCGCTTGTCGGCGGCGAACATGCAGATCTCCGCCACCACCCCGAGCGCCCAGAGATAGCCGATGATGGTGCCGCTATACCCTTGCGCCTTCCAGTAGATGGCGCTGAAACCGTAATAGGCGGCATGGCTCCCCTGCAGCAGCGCGGTCAGCAGCAAAAAACGGCGCACCGGGGCGCTGCGCAGGGTTGCCAGCAAAGAGGCCTTGGCGCGCTCGCCCTGACTATCCTGTGGCGCCGGATAGAGCGGCAGCCAGCTGAGCAGCAGCATCAGCACCAGCCCCGCCACCATAGTGTGCAAAATCCACTCGCTACCGAAGTTACCCACCAACGCCCCCACCAGCGTCGAGGCGACGATAAAGGCAAAGGAACCGCACAGCCGCACCTTGCCGTAATCGAGGTGGGCCTGCACCACCATGCGGGTCGCCAGCGCCTCTCCCACCGGCATCAGGGTCGGATAGATAAAGTTCGCCAGCAGAGTCAAGCCCACCAGCCACCAGAGGTTATGACTGAGGTAGAAGCCGAGAAACGCCAGCAGACTGAGCAGGGAGAGCAATCGGGTAACCGGTAGCAGATGGCCCGCCCCCTTGATCTGCCCCATCACCATCAGGTTGCCGGCAAAGCGGATCGCCATCCCCGCCCCCAGCAGGAGACCAATCATCTCGGCGCTGACGCCCACCCCCTCCAGCCAGAGCGACCAGAACGGCAAGTAAGCGCCGTAGACAAAATAGAAGGCGCCGAAAAAGAGCGCTAACCAGGAGAACGCGGGCATAGATCCTCTGCAACCAGATGACGGGAGCAGAATGATAACCCATCAGCCCCCACAGATCCCGATGGAAACCCCGCGAAGAAAACGAAAAAACTTCAATAAAATTGAACCATTACCGAAGAAGCGGGGTCTACCTGATAACACCTCCTCCTGGTTAGTGTTGCAATCCTTCCACCCGCCCATGGCGGGTTTCTTTTTTTAGGCAAACATCTGCCCTGCTCCATCGTCACAACATGGCGGCCGCAAAAAAGGGGCCGAAGCCCCTTTGATCATCTGCGTCTGTTGTTTGCTCTTTAGAATACGTATTTGACCCGTGCACTCAGGTTGCGGCCCGGTTCGGTCATCAGGCTGTTATCGGAGCCCTCGGCACGACCGGCGATGCGCTCGTAGCTGGTGTACTCCTTGTCAAACAAGTTGAATACCCCGACGTTGAGCTGCAGGTCGGTCATCGGGTTGAACTGGGCGTACATATCCACCACACCCCAACCGGCGCTCTTCACGTAATCGTTGCCTTTGGCATCCTTGCGCACCTTGTCCATGTCGTCGGCAAAGCGCAGCGCGGTGTTGAAGTTCCATTGGGACTGTTCCAGACGCACACCGACCGAGCCGTTCAGCGGGCTCAGGCTGTTGATGTAGTTACCATCCCCATCCTTGCCCTCGATGTAGGCGAGGTTGCCCCAGACATTGACGATATCGTTGAGCCAGTAATCCGCCTTGGCCTCAACCCCTTTGGTAGTCGCCTTGCTCAGGTTCTGGTACTGGTAGACGGCGGTGCGCCCTTGTTGACCCACTTCCACCATCTCGATGAAATCATCGAACTTGTTGTAGAAACTGGCCACTTCATAGCTAAAGCCGTGGCTGTTACCACGTACGCCGAGATCGATGCCGTCGCTGCTCTCCGGATTGAGGTTCGGGTTGGGCTCGATGCGATAGCCGTAAGCCTGATGGTTCAGGGTGGAGAAGGCGCTGTCATACATGGGGGCCTTGAAACCGTGGCTGTACTGGGCGAACAGGTTGGCCGCCTCGTGGGCCTTGAACACCAGACCCAGCTTGGGTGACAACTCCCCTTCGGAGAACTTGTGCAGCTGATCGCCTGTGTATGCGGGATCGTTGTCCGGGGTCATCCGGTAGTAGTCATAACGGGCACCCGGGGTCAGCACCCAGCGCTCGCCAAACTTGATCTCGTCAAAGGCCCACAGCGCGCTGCGCTCGCTGGTGGTAGCCGGGAAGCTCAGCTCGTTGTAGCCGACAAAATCACCAGGAGTGGTCGGCCCCTTGTAACGGGTACGTTCGTTGTCGGTATGCTCGTATTCTGCGCCCCAGGCCAGGCGGTGATTGGAGACCGCCTTGTGGAACTGCAACTGGGCGCCGATGTTCTTCTGATCGAACACGTTGTGATCCAGCGAGTTTTTGGTCACATAGGGGTTGCCGGGGCTGACCGGATACTTGGACGAGGCGTACTGATCCAGCGTCTGCTTGGTGCGACCGAAGTAGACCTTGGTATCCATCCGATCGGCCCAGCCTTGATTCAGTGCGATACCGTGATCCAGCACCAGCGAGAGGTTGTCGGTCTGCTTGTCGGTGATGGGCTGATCGAACACGCGGGCAGTGCCGGTCCCCACCTTGTTGAGCTTGACCGCATCCGGCTCCTCGCCATCGGTCAGGTAGTCGACGGTCAGCTTGAGGAACTGCTCATCGGAGAGGTTCCACTTGCTCTTGAGCAGCAGGGCGTGGGTACCGATGTCGAAGTCGTTCTTGCTGGAGTCGTAATTCTGGGTCACCCCGCCATCACGCCAGGTGTAGCGCAGCAGGTTCTCCACTTCGCCGGTGCGCAGGGCGCCGGTAAAGCCCGCCATCTTCTGGTGGCTGCTGGAGGCGTAACCGCTGGTCACATCCAGATAGCTATCCTTGCCCTTGAGGAAGTCGCTGGCATCCTTGGTGGTGATGGCAATCACGCCACCCAACGCATCGGAGCCGTAGGCCGCAGAAGCGGGCCCCTTGGCCACTTCCACCTGCTTGATCATGTCGGTATCAAAGTAGCTCTGGCCGACACCACCCTTGCTGTAGGCATCGTTCTGGCGCACGCCGTCGCGCACCACCTTGACCCGGTTTTCACCCATGCCGCGGATGACGAAGGTCTGGGCATCCCCCTGACCGCCGAGCACGGTCACACCGGGCTCGTAGCGGAACAGGTCGGCGACATTGGTGACGACCTGCTCTTCAATCTGCTTGGCGGTGATCACCGAGATGGGGCCGGAGACATCTTCCAGTTTTTGCTCCATCCGTGAGCCGCTGACGACCACGACTTCATCCGCCTTCTGGGTGGCAGCAAAGACCTGGGAAGAGAGACCGGCCGCCACGGCGAGGGCAACCAGAGAGAGTGCGTTATGATGGGTCACAGCGAATCCTTATTGAGAACTGTTATCAAACAGGCCGCATATTACCCAGCTCTCGACAAAGATCAACAAGAAACGAAATCATTCTCATTTTGTTTTGAACCAAATTGGTTTTACACTGTCGCCACGTGTTGCCCTTATTCTGTGTTAGCCCCCCGAGATGCACCGGCATCCGGGTATATCTGCCGTGAGATCCCATGATGAGACGACTTCCCCTGCTCGCCCTGCCGCTGCTGTTGGCAGCCTGTGCCACCCCCACCCAGCCGACCGTGTCATCACAGTTGCAGACGCTTTATGACTACCGGCTGAGCAGCGAGGGCGCCGCAGACCTGACGCTGGAGCAGGCGATCGCGCGCATTGCCGACGCCGACATCATTCTGGTGGGCGAGCTGCACAGCCATCCCGCCGTGCATCTGTTGCAATCGCGCCTGCTGAGCGGGCTCTACACCGCCGGTCAGCAGCACGGTCGGCCATTGGCCCTCTCCATGGAGCAGTTCAGCCGCGCCGATCAGGAGACGCTGGATGCCTATCTGGCGGACCAGATTGGTGAAGCGGCCTTGATCCGCGAAGGCAACGCCTGGCCCAACTATCCGAGCGACTACCGCCCGCTGGTGGAATTTGCCAAGGCACACCGGATGCCGGTGATCGCCGCCAACGCCCCCAAACCGCTGGTGAGCTGTGTCGGTCAGGAGGGGGCTGAGTGGCTCGACAAGTTGCCCGCGTCGCGCCGCAGCCAGCTGGCCCGCCAACTGACGCTGGGGGATGATCCCTATCGCCAGAAATTTATGGCCTCCATGCACCACGGCGATGCCGACAGCAACGCCCGCCGCTTCGCCGCCCAGACCAGCTGGGACGACACCATGGCCGAGAGCATGGTGGATTATCTCGCCAAGCACCCGGGCCAGCAGATCATGCATATCGCCGGCAATTTCCACGTCGAGGGGGGGCTTGGGCTCGCCAGTCGCATCGCCAGCCGCAATCCGGCACTCAAGGTGGCGCTGGTCGTGCCCCGTACAGATGAGACCTCTGTTGCAGATCGCGCAGCCGATGTGCAGGTAACCATCATGCCGCTGCCTAAGCGCTGGCAAAACAGTGACGAGATGAAGCAAGATATGGGCGCGCTGCATCAATCCCGCAGTCGTGACTGCAGCCAGTGGCTGCAACCCTAATCTTCAAGGAAACGGCGGGTAAGAAAATGGATGTGTTACTGATCATCGATGTGCAGCAAGGCTTGTTCAACGAGCCCCGTTACCGCCAGGAACAAATGCTGGCCAATATCAACCGGGCGGCGGCCCATGTCAGGCAGCAACAGGGACGGGTCATCTATATCCAGCATGACTCGCCCCCCGGCACCGAACTGGAACCGGGCACCCCGGGTTGGCAGTTGCACAGTGCGCTGCAACCGGCCAAGGGAGAGAGCCGGGTACGCAAGACGGCCTGTGACAGCTTTCTCGACACCGAGCTCGCCTTCCTGCTGGCCGAGCAACCGGTCGATCGGCTCATTCTCTGTGGCTGTGCCACCGATTTTTGCGTCGACACCACGGTGCGCAGTGCCGCTTCTCATGGCTTCGAGGTACTGGTGCTGAGCGATGGCCACACCACCGCCGACCGCCCGCACCTGAACGCGCCCCAGATCATCGAGCACCATCACTGGATGTGGCGCCACCTCAGCCTGCCGGAGGGGCGCAGTGTCACCCTGCTCACCACCGACGAACTGCTGGCAGTAACACCCGCCCTGCAGCCGTGCTAATCTGCGAGCCTCGCCTCGTTTCTCACCGGAGTCTGTTGTGCGCCAGTTGTCTGCCACCCTGTTGTTGATTGTTCCCCTGCTGTCGGCCTGCTCCAGCTTGCCCGGCCAGAAGTATGACGGGCCGGAACCCCTGTTTCTGACCCACATCAACGAGGAGGGGAGCAAGCGGTTCACCTTTGAAGCCGCGCCCAACGACACCTTGCCGCGCGGTCTCTCGGCGGCCCAGAGCCAGCGGCTGCTGGAGCAGCGGGAGGCGTTGCAGGAGAATCTGCTGACCGAGACCCTGGCGACCAAGCAATATTGCCGTCAGGGCTACATCGTACTGAGCCAGACCTCCTGGAAGGTGCGGGGAGAGTGCAACGAAACGGCCACCGACGCCGATCGCCGCGCTTTTCCCAACAAGGCCAGCTGGCAGGATTGAACTGGCGGATGAGATAACGCAATAAAAAGGGGCAGCCAATTGGCTGCCCCTTTTGTTATGACGGCTGTCGTGGTCGACAGAGATTATCAGACCGGCGCATCGGCCGGGCTGGTGAGCTCAGCACCGGTGTCGATGCGCTTGTGCCCTTCCACCAGATGGACGAAATCCACCAGCTCGTCACCGGAGACCGCGAACGCCTGGCCGAAGCCCTTGACGAACAGCCCCTGCTCCGGCTTGAGGCGGAACAATTTGAAATCCTTGAGGTTGGAGAGACCCTTGATGATCTCGCCAAAACGCCCTTCCAGCGCCGCGACCGCCTTGCTCCAGCGAGCGTCGTCACGGGCGACCACTTCGGCCACCGCATCGAAGGTGAGGCGCTTGCGGGCAAACAGCTCGCGGGCACCGATCTCATCTTCGATCAGCATCAGGGATACCCGGGGCACCTGTTGCAGGTTGCGGGCGTGGCGGGCGATCTCGGAGATCAGCACATAGTAGCCATCTTCCTGCAGCACGAACGGGGCATAGCTGGCGTTGGGATTGCCTTCGCCATCGACGGTGGCGAGCTGCAGGGTACGGCAGCTATCGCGAAACTCGCGGATCTCCGGTTGCAGGCGGTTCTGCAGACGCTCCTGACGTTCACTCATGCTTTGACTTCCTCTTGAGAGTTGTGGCGCAGCGCCATGAAACGGGTGACCTGATCGGCCAGCAGCTGGCGTTTCTCGTCGCGCCCCAGATAGACCTTGAACATGCAGCGGCCGGAGTGAGCGAAGAACTGGAAGGAGTGCCCCTCCTTGCCCATGAACAGCTTGCTGACCAGCGCAATCCCCGCCACGTTGTCGAGTTTGAGGTGACCATGCAGCTCACCGTCGCGGCCCATCAGGTTGTAGTAGCCGCGTGCATCCTTGCCTTTCGGGAAGGGGGCTTTTACCTCGAAGATGGAACCTTCTGATTCGACGATGGTGGTCACCGGGCCCCAGTCGGCCAGATCTTCCAGCAGACCCTGCGCGCGATCGGCGGGCAACAGGGTCACCAGCTCGGCGGGCAGATGGCGAACCACCTCCCATTCGCTGATGGCAAGCTGGGCCGCCAGGGTGGACGGATGAGCGCCGGGATCCTGCTCCAGCAGCGCGTGAATGCGTTGTGCAATGCTCATGTTTTCTCCCTCTGCGAGACCATGTTGTCCCGCTGTTTATCATGGCGGCTACTCTAATAAAGCACCGAAACCAATGCAATTGATAATTGCTATCATTATCAGTGCATTTTTTTCAAAGCCTTGATATTCTCGGCGGCACACCCGTTTCATTCACCCCTTCGGAGGTTAGCATGGGCCGTCGTCTTGCCCTCGCCATCACCCTGCTCTGCAGTTCACTGTCCCCCTTCTCTGCCGTTGCCGCCGACGGACAGCAAGAGCGTATCGTCAGTATCGGCCCCGCCACCACAGAGCTCATTCTGGCCCTTGGTGGTGAATCGAGCCTGATCGCCACCGATGTCAGCAGCCCCTTGCCAAAAGGGCTGCCCAAGGTGGGCTATCACCGGGCACTGGCCGCCGAAGGGATCCTGAGCCTCTCCCCCACCCGACTGGTGGGCAGCGACGAGATGGGCCCAGCCCCGACCCTGGATCAGCTGCGCCGTGCCGGGGTCAAGGTGGAGGTGCTGGCTACCGCACCGACCCTCGCCAACCTCAACCAGCGTATCGACACCCTCGCCAGCCTGCTGGGCGATAAAGCCGCTGGCGATCGCCTGAAGGCAGAGATCCAGGCCCAGACCGCTCAGCTGGCGGCGCAAGCCAAACAGAACAAACCGCTCAAGGTCGCCTTCCTGCTGCTGCACAAGGGGCAACCCACCAGCATCGCCGGAGGTGACACCACCGCCAGCGCGCTGGTCTCGCTGGCGGGTGGCATCAATCCGGTCGCCGAGTTGCGCAACTACAAGCCGGTATCCGCCGAATCCCTCATCGAGATGCAACCCGATCTGGTGCTGGTCAGCGGTCGTGACTGGCAGCAATATGCCGATCCGGCCACGGTGCTGGCAGAAGTGCCCGCACAGGCCGCCACCCCGGCGGGCAAGCGCAACGCCATTCACGCCATCGACGGTCACGCCCTGCAAGGGGGCCTGAGCCTCAACTCCCTGCAACAGGCGAACCAGATCGCCCAGTGGATCAAGCAGGGGTCATGATGCGCTTGCCCCTCTCCTGGCTGCTGGCCTTCACCACGGCCGCACTGGCGTTGTTGCTGCTCGGTTCGCTGGCAACCGGCCCCATGGCGCTCACTCTGGGCGAGAGTCTGCGGGCGCTGTTTGCCGGGCAGGAGAGCGGGATTGAGTCGCACAAATTATTGATAGTGCAGGAAATCCGGCTGCCTCGTACCCTGCTCTGCATCGCCGTGGGCGGGATCCTCGGGCTCTGTGGTGCCGTGATGCAGGGGCTGTTTCGCAACCCCCTGGCCGACCCCGGCATCATAGGGGTCTCCGGCGGTGCGGCGCTCGGCGCTGCGCTCGCCATCGTGCTGCTGGCACCACTCGGTCAGCAGTTGCAAACCACCATCGGGATTGGCCTGCTGCCGCTGCTCGCCTTTCTCGGCGGCGCCCTCACCACCACCCTGGTCTATCTGCTCGGCACCCGTGAGGGGGGCACCTCGGTCACCGTCATGCTGCTGGCCGGGGTCGCCATCACGGCGCTCTCCGGCGCGGTGATCGGCCTGCTCACCTATCTGGCCGACGATCAGATGCTGCGCAACCTGAGCCTGTGGCAGATGGGAACGCTGGCAGCAGGCAAACCGGCCGATGTGGCGCTGGCCCTGCTCACGTTGGCGGCGCTGCTGTGGCTCTTTATGCGCGATGCCAATCCCCTCAACGCCCTGCTGCTGGGTGAGGGGGAGGCCCGCCATCTGGGGGTCAATGTGCAGTCCCTCAAACGCCGCCTTATTCTGCTCACCGCAGCGGGCGTCGGAGTGGCGGTGGCGGTATCGGGGATGATCGGCTTCGTCGGGCTGGTGGTGCCCCATCTGGTGCGCCTGCTGGCGGGCCCCAACCATGTCCGGTTGCTGCCACTCTCGGCTCTGCTTGGCGCTGCCCTGCTGCTGGCGGCCGATATGCTGGCGCGTACCCTGCTGGCCCCGGCCGAGCTGCCGGTGGGCATCATCACTGCCCTGCTCGGCGCCCCCTTCTTCATCTGGCTGCTGGTAAAAGGCCGCCGCGCCCTGTGATACGGACTGTTATGCAACCACTCTCATCCGCACTCTCATCCTCACTCTCCGCCCCCCTGTTGAGCTGCAACCGGCTCAGCCTGCGTCGTGGCCAGCGCCAGATCCTGGATGGGCTCGATCTTAGTCTCGAGAGCGGCACCCTCACCGCCCTGCTCGGCCCCAACGGGGCGGGCAAGAGCTCGCTGCTCAAGTGCCTGACCGGCGAGCTGGAATATGAGGGTTCCATCACCCTGTTTGGCGCGGATCGCCAGCAGTGGGACAGCGGCCAGCTGGCCCACCGACTCGGGGTATTGCCGCAAAGCTCCTCACTCAACTTCCCCTTTCTCTGCGAGGAAGTTGTCGCCATGGGGCGCCTGCCCCACAGTGAACCGGCGGCGCGGCGTGACGAGATAGTGGCGGCGGCCATGACCCATGCCGGAGTCGAGCATCTGGCCAAACGGCTCTATCCGGGGCTCTCCGGCGGCGAGCGGCAGCGGGTGCAGTTTGCCCGGGTACTGGCGCAGATCTGGCAGGCACCTTCCCCGACCGAGCAGGCCGAGCAACCCCGCTTGCTGCTGCTCGACGAGCCCACCTCGGCGCTGGATCTGAAATACCAGCATCAGCTGCTCACCATGGCGCGCGCCCTGGCCAGCCGCAATACCGCGGTGCTGGTGGTGCTGCACGACCTCAATCTGGCGGCGCGCTATGCCGATCGGCTGGTGATGCTGGAACGGGGCAAGCTGATGGCCGATGGCACACCTGCCGAGGTGCTCACCCCTGAGCTGATTGCCCGTCTCTATGACTATCCGGCCCAGGTGATCCACCACCCCGAGAGCGGCCTGCCGATGGTGGTGTGAAGGAGGGGCCGCCGCACGCGAAGACAAACGCTTTTATTTGCCTGCATCTATTTGCCTGCTATTTGCCTGCGTCCCGCCCCTCAAACTGCATTAAAATTCATCATCGCCAGATATGTGGTGTGAATATCCTCACACTTTGCTCAGGCAAAACCCCCGCAGCATCACCGTCTACTTATAATGGCGCCGCCTCACAGAAGGCATAACTCATTGATGCTACGGAATAATTACAATGAAAAATATCAACAAAACCCTACTGGCTGCCGCCATCTCCCTCGGGATGCTGGCTGGCTGCAACAGCGACAACGACTCAAAGGCAGCTGATCCCATGGTTCGTTTTGCCACCTTCAACCTCTCTTTTGACCGCACTGCCGCCGGTATGCTGACCGGTGAGCTGGCACTGACCCGCACCGAGCAGGATGCCCTGCTGGCCCGCCTCGCTGAAGGAAGCCTGAGCGGCGCCACTGAAACCAAAGCCAAGAACGTGCAGCAGATCCG
Source organism: Aeromonas sp. QDB62 (assembly GCF_027705695.1). Classification (NCBI taxonomy): domain Bacteria; kingdom Pseudomonadati; phylum Pseudomonadota; class Gammaproteobacteria; order Aeromonadales; family Aeromonadaceae; genus Aeromonas; species Aeromonas sp. QDB62. The sequence goes on from NZ_JAPDCD010000003.1 coordinate 157,683, forward strand.
CAACGTGGCGGAGATCATCCAGCGCACCCGCCCGGATGTGTTCCTGCTCAACGAGTTCGACAACGACGGCAAAGGCGAGAGCACTGCCGACCTGAAAGCCTTCAACGACAACTATCTGGCCCACGCCCAGCACGCGGAGGTGACGTCCATCAGCTATCCGGTGATGCAGAACTTCGCCACCAACACCGGCCTGATGAGCGGTTATGACCTCAATCTGGATGGCAATATCAACAACGGTCCCGACGATGCCTGGGGCTTTGGCAACTACCACGGCCAGTACGCCTTTGCGGTGATGTCCAAATATCCGATCGATACCAAGCAGATCCGTACCTTCCAGCACTTCAAGTGGAAGGATATGCCGGGCGAGAAGAACCCCATCATCGATGACTGCAACAATCCCAAGGTCAAGATCCCGGCCAGCCGCCAGTGTGGCGACGCCTGGTATTCAGATGCAGCCTGGCAGCAGTACCCGCTCTCCTCCAAGAACCACGCCGATGTGCCGGTGCTGATCAAGACCGAGAAGGGTGAAGAGGTGATCCACTTCCTGATCTCCCACCCGACGCCGCCGATCTTTGCCAACGCGGCACGCCATACCGTCAAGCACAACCGTGCCGAGATCGCCTTCTGGAACGACTACGTCAAGGGTCTCAACTACATGACCGATGACAAGGGCACCAAGGGTGGGCTGGCCAAAAACGCCAAGTTCGTTATCGCCGGGGATCTCAACGCCGATCCGCAAACCGGCGACGGTGACCTGACAGCCATTCAGGCGCTGCTGGACAATGCCCTGATGAATCAGGCCATCACCAATGGCACCCTGATCCCGGTCAGCGAAGGGGGCCCGGAGTGCGTCAGCAAGGGGGCCGACTGCAAGCGCAACCTTGATCGTCCCAACCCGGAGCGCATCACCAACTCCAGCGTACTGCAGCTGGATCACGTCATCCCCTCTGCCAACCTCAACGCGGTCAAGAGCGGCGTCTTCTGGCCTGCCAGCTTCGAGGCCGGTTATCACCTAGTCTATGATGCGAAACTCGGCATCGCCAAGGGAGTCAGTTCGGATCACCGCATGGTCTGGGTCGATCTCAAACTCGATTGAGCCACCCACTGACCATCAATTCGGGGGCCTCTTGGTCCCCTTTTTGTTGCCGCAATATCGCCACGTCTGTCGCAGGCTCAAGCACCATGCTGAGTAACCAGACAGTTACCGCCCGCCACGGCGTCAGGCGATTCGGCAAATCGTGCGCTGCGCCACCATTCCGATAACCCTGCCTTGCAAGGGGGTATGGGGTTTGCTAATACTCCGCGTCCATTAAATGACCAACCATTACCGGGGCAACGAGCCGTGGCGTTTGAACAATTCACTCTGGTGATCTCGCTGTTCCAGCAGCTCTGCGTCTATCTGGTGATCGCCTGGCTGCTCTCCAAGACGCCGCTGTTCATGCCGCTGACTCAGGTGACCCTGAGCTGGCCCCACAAGATCCTCTGCTACCTCATCTTCTCCGGCTTCTGCGTCATGGGCACCTACTTTGGCCTGAGGGTCGAGGACTCCATCGCCAATACCCGCGCCATCGGCGCCGTGCTGGGGGGCATCGTCGGCGGCCCGGCCGTGGGACTGCTGGTGGGGCTGACCGGCGGCATCCATCGCTATTCGCTGGGGGGCTTTACCGCGCTCGCCTGCACCTTCTCCACCATCGCCGAAGGGCTGCTCGGCGGGCTGGTACACCGCCACTTCGTCGCCCGCCACCGGCTCGATCTGCTGTTCAGCCCCTGGGTGGTTGGGTCGGTGGCCCTGGTCGCCGAGCTGATGCAGATGGGGATCATATTGCTGGTGGCCCGCCCTCTCGACGACGCCGTCCACCTTATCGAGAACATCATCGCCCCCATGCTGGTGGCCAATACCCTGGGGGCCGCCATGTTCATGCGGATGATCCTCGATCACCGCGCCATGCTGGAGAAATACTCGGTTGCCTTCTCCGCCCGCGCCCTCAAGATCGCCGAGCGGGCGATGCGGGTGCTGGACAAGGGCTTCACTCAGGAGGCGTGCCAGCAGATGGCGCGCATTCTCTACGAGGAGACCGGGGTGGGCGCGGTGGCCATCACCGATCGGGAGAAGCTGCTCGCCTTTATCGGCATCGGCGAGGATCACCACCTGCCAGGCACCGCCATCAACTCTCAGCACACTTTCAAGGCGATCCAGCACAACGAGGTGGTCTATGCCGATGGCAACCTCATCCCCTACAGCTGCACCATCCACCCAGGCTGCAAGCTCGGCTCCTCGCTGGTCATTCCGCTGCGGGGGGAAGAGGGATCCGTGGTGGGCACCATCAAGCTCTACGAGCCCAAGCGCAAGTTCTTCTCCTCCATCAACCGCACCCTGGGGGAAGGGATCGCCCGGTTGCTCTCCGGCCAGATCCTGGCGGGCAAATACAACGAGCAGAAACGGCTGTTGGCCCAGTCGGAGATCAAGCTGTTGCAGGCACAGATCAATCCGCACTTCCTGTTCAACGCCCTCAATACCCTGTCGGCGGTGATCCGGCGCGATCCCGAGAGCGCCCGCACCCTGGTACACAACCTATCCACCTTCTTTCGCAAGAACCTCAAACGGCAAGGGGACGAGGTTACCCTGGCCGACGAGCTGGAGCATGTGAACGCCTATCTGCACATCGAGCAGGCCCGCTTCGCCGAGCACCTGAGCGTGCAGATCCATATTCCCGAGTCGCTGCTGGAGTACCGGCTGCCCACCTTCTCCCTGCAACCCATCGTCGAGAACGCGGTCAAGCACGGCATATCCCAGATGTTCGAACCCGGCCTGCTTACCCTGACCGCCCGGGTTGAGGCCCAGCGGGTGGTGCTGGAGGTGTGCGACAACGCCGGGCTCTATCAGACGAAGCAGGAGGGGAGCGGCCTTGGCATGCACATCGTGGATCGGCGCATCAAGGCCCGTTACGGCGCCGAATACGGGGTCGCCATCGACTGCATCCCCCATCAATCAACCCGGGTGAGGATCACCCTTCCCCTGCAGGAGAGCCCATGCTGACCGCCCTGATCGTTGACGATGAACCCCTCGCCCGCGAGGAGCTGCGCCTGTTGCTGGAGCAGGCGGGCAATATTCGCCTGCTGGGAGAGTGCGCCCACGCCATGGAGGCACTGCCCGCCATCCATCGCCTCAAACCCGACCTGCTGTTTCTCGACATCCAGATGCCGCGCATCAACGGGCTGGAGCTGGTGAGCATGCTGGACCCGGACTTGCGCCCCCACATCGTCTTCATCACCGCCTACGACGAGTTTGCCCTGCGCGCGTTCGAGGAGAATGCCCTCGACTACCTGCTCAAGCCGGTCACGGCAGAGCGGATGAACAAGGCGCTGGAGCGCATCCACCGGTTGCTCTCTCCAAAAGGTGAGCTGGCGGGCCAGCCGCTGCCGGATCCGACCCGCATCGCCCAGCCCCTGCGCAGCATCCCCTGCAGCGGCCACAACCGCATTCTGCTGCTGCCCCTTGGCGAGGTGGAGTTCATCCACAGCGATCTCACCGGCAACCGGGTGATCAGCGGCCAGCAGCAGGGCACCACCGAGCTGACCCTGCGCACCCTGGAAGAGAAAACCGGCTTCGTGCGCTGCCACCGTCAGTACCTGCTCAACCCGGGGCAGATCCGCGAAATCCTGCTGCTAGACGGCGGGCTGGCGGAGGTGGTGACTCAGGGCGGCCACAAGGTGCCGGTGAGCCGCCGCTACCTCAAACCCCTCAAGGAGCTGCTCGATATCCCCTGATGGGGCGGGACGCGTCATCCCGCTCCTGCTCTGCCAGCGACCACTTACCCGCTGACCACGACCGTCGGCACTCCCGTCAAACCACTCGGGGTCGCTTTTCTGCCACTCGCGGGCAGAACCCGGCCACTGACCTTTTCTTCGCTCCCCTTTCCCCACCGCATGAGTAGAGTGCAGCCTGAGCCCGGCCAGACTGGCCACAGGAAAAGGAAACTCCCCATGCAACACGCAATCACTTTTGTCATTGCGGCCCTCTGCATCCTCGCCATTGCATATCGCCTCTACGGCGTGTTCTTTGTGCGCAAGGTGCTGCAGGCTGACGACAAACTGGTCACCCCCTCCCACCAGCTGGAAGATGGCAAGAACTATGTGCCGACCAACAAGTGGGTCAACTTCGGACAGCACTTTGCCGCCATCGCCGCCGCCGGCCCGCTGGTTGGCCCGGTTCTGGCGGCCCAGTACGGCTACCTGCCGAGCTTTCTCTGGCTGCTGATCGGCTGCGTTATAGGCGGCGCGGTGCACGACACCGTCGTGCTGTTCGCCTCCATGAAGCATCAGGGCAAGTCCCTCTCCGAGGTGGCGAAGGCCGAGCTCGGCCCCATCGCAGGCTGGTGCACGGGTCTCGCGATGCTGTTCATCATCACCATCACCATGGCGGGTCTCTCCATGGTGGTGGTACACGCGCTGGAACGTAACGCCTGGGGCGTGTTCGCGGTGTTCATGACCATCCCCATCTCCATGGTGGTGGGGATCTGGCACAAGCTGACCGGCAACCTGCAAGCCGCCTCCTGGGTCGGGTTTGCCGCCGTGCTGGCCTGCGTCTTCTTCGGCCCCTACGTGCAGGAGAGCGCCTTCGGTGCCTGGCTGACCCTGCGTGCCGAGACCATCAGTCTGGCGCTGCCCATCTACGCCTTCTTCGCCACCGCGCTGCCGGTCTGGCTGCTGCTCACCCCGCGCGGCTACATCTCCAGCTTTATGAAGATCGGTGTATTTGGTGCACTGGTGATCGGCGTGATCTGCATCAACCCGGAGATCCAGTTCCCCGCCATGACCCAGTTTGTCCACGGCGGCGGCCCGGTACTGGGCGGCCCGGTCTGGCCCTTCATCTCCATCACCATCGCCTGTGGCGCCATCTCCGGCTTCCACGCCTTTATCGGCTCAGGCACCACCCCGAAACTGGTGGACAAGTGGAACGACATCCTGCCGGTCGCCTTCGGTGCCATGCTGGCCGAGTGCGTGGTAGGCGTGATGGCACTGATCGCCGCCACCGCCCTGCACCCGGCCGACTACTTCGCCATCAACGCCACCCCGGAAGCCTTCGCCAAACTGGGGATGCAGGTGGTGGATCTGCCGTTCCTCTCCCAGGAGATCGGCATGGATCTGAACGGTCGCACCGGCGGCGCCGTTACCCTGGCGGTGGGCATGTCCTACATTTTCACCAAGGTGCCCTGGTTCAGTAACCTCGCCTCCTACTTCTTCCAGTTCGTGGTGATGTTTGAAGCGGTGTTCATCCTGACTGCCGTCGACTCCGGCACCCGGGTCTCCCGCTACCTGATCCAGGACTTCTTCGGCGAGTTCTACCCGCCCCTCAAGCGCATCGACTGGATGCCGGGCGCCATCGGGGCCAGCGTGCTCGCCTGCGTGATGTGGGGGTATCTGCTGATGTCCGGCGATATCGGCTCGGTGTGGGCGCTGTTCGGGGTCTCGAACCAGCTGATGGCCTCGGTGGGCCTGATTATCGGTGCCACCATCATCTTGCGGCTGGCCAGCAAGCGCCGCTACATGCTGACCTGCCTCATTCCGCTGGCCTACCTGTTCGTCACCGTCAACTACGCCGGTTACTGGATGATGAGCAACGTCTACTTCAACGCCGCTGCCAAGGGTTACAACCCGATGAACGGCATCATTTCCCTCATCATGCTGGTGCTGGGGATGCTGATCCTGCTCTCCGCCCTGCGCAAATGGAGCGAGCTGTGGAAGCTGCGCCAGCAGCCCTCCTACAAGGTGGTGGAAGCGACCGCCTCCTGATGTGCAAGTTGCTTTAGCCCTGACATGACCCCGCTGCAGCGGGGTCTTTTTATTGGTGCTGGCTGGCGAGTTGACCACGGCTCATTAATCCACCGTTTGGCATTGAGTTATCCATCCATAGCCGTTGAATGGACCCCCTGATCACAGAACCGCCGCGCCAATGGTGGTAGCATGCCTCCTCTTGCCATCCGGCCGCACGGCGGATCCGGTGGCCCTCCCTCCTCCGCTTTCACTTTTTGAGGACGTATTGATGGAACTGCTTCTGCTTAGCAATGGTAAAGCCAACGAATTTCCGGGTCTGCTCGGCTGGGCCCGCGACCGGGTGCAGAGCCTGCTGGCCCGCAAACCGGTCAAGCGCATTCTGCTCATCCCCTATGCGGTGATCCGCAGCGACTGGGATGCCCGCGCCAATGATCTCACCGAGAGCCTCGGGATCGAGACCATCAGCATTCACCACTTCGACGATCCGGTCGATGCCATCAATCAGGCCGACGCCATCTTTATCAGCGGTGGCAACACCTGGCGCCTGAATCAGCTGCTGCATGAAAATGGCCTCGTCGTGCCGATCCAGCGTGCCGTACGCGAACGGGGCGTCCCCTATGTGGGCTGGAGCGCCGGTTGCAACGTGGCGACCCCGAGCATCCGTACCACCAACGACATGCCGGTCTGCAACGCCGCCGTGCTGCCTGCGCTGGGGCTGTTCCCGCTGCAGATCAACCCGCACTATCTGGATGCCAGCATCAGCGGCCACATGGGCGAGACTCGCGACGAGCGTCTGGCCGAATTCTGTGCCATCAACCAGAGCGAATACGTCGTAGCCCTGCGCGAAGCGAGCCTGCTTCAGATCAGCGGCGATACCGTTGAGTACTGGAGCGCCCGCGATCAGGACTTCAAGATCTTCAAACACGGTCAGGAGCCGCAAGCCTTTATGGACGCGAGCCCGCTGGCCGAGCTGACGCCGTTCAAGGTGCGCTGAGCGCCACCGGCAAACGGGTCACTCACAACACCGTAGAAACGACAGAGGGATGGCCGGCGCCATCCCTCTTTTTTATCCAGTTTTTCAGCTGGTTGCAGCCTGATTACTCCCCCTGCAGGGTCACCAGCACCTTGCGAGCACCGCCATCGATGCGATGCTCGCCAAGCCAGATCCCCTGCCAGGTGCCGAGCGCCAGCTGACCATCGCGAACTGGTAGTAGCAGGCTCACCCCGAGCAGGGAGGATTTGATGTGAGCGGGCATATCATCCGGCCCCTCATAGGTGTGGCGATAGTAGAGAGCATCTTCCGGCGCCAGCCGGTGCAGATGGGCCTCCATATCGCTGCGCACGCTCGGATCACAGTTTTCGTTGAGGGTGAGCGAGGCGGAAGTGTGTTGCAGCAGCAGGTGAGCCATGCCGACTCGGTAATCCGCCAGCATCGGCAGCTTGGCCACCAGCTCGTCCGTCACCAGATGAAAGCCCCGCGAACGGGGCTTCAGGGTCAACAGGCACTGCTGCCACATCAGACGTATTCCATAAAGACGCGGGAGGTGAGTTTGGTGATGAGCTCGTAGGGGATGGTGCCAATCTCGTCGGCCACCCGCTCTACCGGCAGCCCCTCGCCCCACAGCACAGCCTCGTCACCGGCCTTGTCGGTCGCACCTGGGCCGAGATCAACGGTGCTCATATCCATGGAGACACGCCCTACCAGCGGCACGATGCGACCGTTGATCAGCACGGAGGTGCCATTGGGCGCCATGCGCGGATAGCCGTCACCGTAACCGATGGCGATCACCCCGAGCCGGGTATCACGATCCGACACCCAGTTGGCGCCGTAGCCCACCGGCTCGCCCGCCTTGTGATCCCGCACCGCAATCAGCTGTGTTTTGAGGGTCATCACCGGCTGCAGGTCGTAATCGGCCGCCACCGTGTTGGGGAACGGGGAGACGCCGTAGAGGATGACGCCGGGGCGAACCCAGTCGCAGTGGGAGTCCGGCCAGGCCAGAATGCCCGCCGAGTTGGCCATGGCCCGCTCGCCCGCCAGCGGTGCCGTGAGACGGCTGAAGAGATCGATCTGCTCGCGGGTGGTGGATTGTTCGAGCTCATCGGAGCGGCTGAAGTGGGTCATGATGTTGAACGGCTGCACCACGTTCTTGCACTTGCCGAGTCGCTCGATAAAGGCAGGCATCTCGTCGGCGCGCACCCCGAGGCGGTGCATGCCGGTGTCGAGCTTGAGCCAGGCCACCACGGGGGCTGGCAGCTCGACCTGCTCCAGCGCTTCGAGCTGCTCCCAGGTGTGAACCGCCGTTTGCAGGTTGTTGGCCGCCAGCACCGGCAGATCATCGGCGGAGAAGAATCCCTCCAGCAGCACGATGGGCTTGACCACGGCGCAGGAGCGCAGCATCAGCGCCTCTTCGATGCGGGCCACCGCATAGGCATCCGCATCCACCAGGGTGCGGGCGACCGGCAGCAGTCCGTGGCCATAGGCGTTGGCCTTGACCACAGCGATGATCTTGCAAGCGGGAGCGTGGCGCTTGACCACGGCGAGGTTGTGGCGCAAGGCCGCAGTGTTGATTTGGGCAGTAGCCGCTTTCATGGTTTTCCCTTACGAGGGCACAAATGGTCTCCCCCTCATCGGGCCGAAGACCGCCACTCACTTATCGTCGTCGAAGGCCGGACCGGCATAATTGTCGAACCGGGAAAACAGGCCCTGACGGTTGGCCGCTGTCTGCTTGGGCTATCGGTCAGGGCAGTCGTGGTGATGGCTAATCCCCCATCACCCTGGGTTTACATCAATAGTCGTCATCAAACGCCGGACCGGCGTAGTTGTCGAACCGGGAGAACTGCCCCTGGAAGGTGAGGCGCACACGGCCGATAGGGCCGTTACGCTGCTTGCCGATGATGATCTCGGCAATCCCCTTGTCCGGACTGTCATCGTGATAAACCTCATCACGATAGATAAACATGATCAAGTCCGCATCCTGCTCGATGGAACCCGATTCACGAAGATCCGAGTTGACTGGGCGCTTGTCGGCCCGCTGTTCCAGGCTTCGGTTCAACTGGGAGAGCGCCACCACCGGGCACTGCAGCTCTTTCGCCAGCGCCTTGAGGGAGCGGGAGATCTCGCCGATCTCCAGGGTACGGTTGTCAGAGAGCGCCGGCACCCGCATCAGCTGCAGGTAGTCGATCATGATCATCGAGAGGCCACCGTGCTCCCGGGCGATGCGGCGGGCGCGAGAACGCACGTCGGTCGGGGTGAGGCCGGAGGCGTCATCGATATACATCTTGCCCTTCTCGAGCAGCAATCCCATGGTGGAGGAGAGACGGGCCCAATCCTCGTCGTCGAGCTGACCGGTACGCACCTTGGTCTGGTCGATGCGACCGACCGAAGCGAGCATACGCATGATGATCTGCTCGGAGGGCATCTCCAGCGAGAAGATGAGCACCGGCTTGTCGGCGGTGAGGGCCGCGTGCTCGCAGAGGTTCATGGCAAAGGTGGTCTTGCCCATGGAGGGACGGGCCGCCACGATGATCAAGTCCGAACGCTGCAAACCGGCGGTCATCTTGTCGAGATCGCCATAACCGCTCGACACCCCGGTCACCCCGTTATGCGGGGTCTTGAACAGCTCTTCAATCTTGTCGACCGTCTGCTCGAGGATCAGCTTGAGGGGCTGGGGCCCCTCATTGGCGCTGCTGCGCTGCTCGGCAATCTTGAATACCTTGCTCTCGGCCAGATCGAGCAGATCGCCGGAGGTACGGCCCTGCGGCTCGTAGCCCGCTTCGACTATCTCGTTGGCGACCGAGATCATCTCCCGCACCACCGCCCGCTCACGCACGATCTCGGCGTAGGCGTTGATGTTGGCAGCACTCGGGGTGTTCTTGGCGATCTCAACCAGATAGGCGAAGCCACCGGACTCCTCCAGCTGTTCGGAGCGTTCCAGCTCCTCCTGCAGGGTAATGAGGTCGATGGGGTTGCCCGCGTTGGAGAGGCGGGTCATGGCCTGGAAGATCAGCCGGTGCGGGCGGCTGTAGAAATCCTGATCGATCACCCGCTCGGCAACCCGATCCCAGGCATCGTTATCCAGCATCAGGCCGCCCAGTACGGACTGTTCGGCCTCAAAAGAGTGGGGAGGAACTTTCAGCTGTTGTGTCTTGGCGTCTTTTTTCGCCGTCACTTGCTCTGCCATACACATAAAAACCGCAGCGGGAAGGGGACGGGAATTTTACAAAAGAAAGCCAACTACGGCGAGCCCTATCTGGCGGCTCATACCATCATAAAAGGCCAGACCAGGGTCGGCTCACTCTTGTTGCTTTTGATTTTGCTACGCATTTTGCGCTCCTTGCGACTCAATCGCCTGCTTTTCATGCTGTGTACTCCTGCTCTTGACGCCTGATGACCAGACAACTCGTTCATGAATAATTCATGCCAACAGTGATATTGATGAATACAAGCTGCGACACATTTAGGGACAGGCAGCCTGCCATGCGCCTTGCTGAGCTTGCCAAAGCGGAGCATGCCCCACCCACAGACGAGAGTGAAAAGAGTCAAAATGAAAAAGATGCTGACCCTGTTTGCCGTGATCCTGGCCATTGGCCTGGGGGCACCTCACGCCGAAGCCAAGAAATTTGGCGGCGGCAAATCCTTTGGTAAAAGTTACAAAACTGCGCCGGCCCAGCCTGCGGCCAAACCGGTCGACACCAAGAACCCGGCACTGGGTGCCCAGACTGCGCCGAAAAAGAGCGGCATGATGGGTGGCCTGTTGGGCGGCCTGCTGGCCGGTGGTCTGTTTGCCTACCTGCTGGGCAGCGGTGCCTTTGAAGGTCTGCAAGGAATGGACTTCCTGCTGATTGCCCTGCTGGCACTGGGTGCCGTGTTCCTGTTCCGTGCCATGCGCCGGGGCAAGGTCGCGACGCCACAGCCACAACAGGCGGCCTATGCGGGCTATCAGCCACCGCAATCCGCTGCCCCGCAGCAGTTCGAGCAGAGCAACAGCGCACCGCAAGCCACCGGCTTTGCCGACAGCGACGTGCCGTTCCGCCTGCCGCCAGGCTTTGACATGAACAGCTTCCTGGCCGGAGCCCGCGATCACTATCGCACCCTGCAAGAAGCGTGGAACAAGAACGATCTGGAAAAAGTGCGCGAGTACGTCAGCCCGGAGCTGTTCGAACAGCTCAAAGCCGAGCGCGCCGAACTGACTGGCGACCAGCACACCGAAGTGATGTACGTCGACACCCAGCTGGTACGCGCCGACTACGGCAGCGACTGGGCTCAGGTGAGCGTACGCTTCAGCGGCCGCTATATGGACCGTCAGGAGCAGGTTGAGGAAGACATCAAAGAGGTGTGGCACCTCGAGCGCGATCTGGCCAAGAACAATGCCCCCTGGCATATCGTCGGTATCGAGCAGCTGTAAGGCTTAGCGCCAATCAGTGAATCACTAGGCAATAGCCAGTCAGTTAAGTCTGACTGGCTATTTTTTTATAGGGCACAAAGCGACCAAATAGAGGCTGGCGCTGGCTCGTCATAACTGTTGGGGCGTGAAGTAACATGGTCATATTGTGCTGATGATGACACCGATTTGGTAACCCGTTTACAGATGACGTTTGCACATAGAGCCAAAAACACATCGCGGAACCGAGAGGGAATAATGTTGAGCAGCTGCCCTGTTAGCTTGGGAAAAGCCGCGAGCCTATTTGACAGACATAAAAAATCCGAAGCCAGAACAACCGGCTTCGGATTTCATCATCCAAGGAGGAGCAATTAATGAGCATTAATTGCTCGGTATGACTCCTATGGCAGATTTTTTATCATCGGCATGGCAGTGATCAGTGGTGATGGCCTTTGCCACCACAACCGCCGCCACCGCAGCAGCCGCCTTTACCCTGACCATCAGCATGGTCGTCACCGTGGTCGTGGCCATGATCGTGACCGTGGCCAGCACCACCACAGCAACCGCCCTGGTCGTGATCGTCATCATGGTCGTGACCATGACCGCCACAGCAGCCGCCGTGATCGTGGTCATGACCGTGATCGTGACCGCAACCACCGGCACCGTGAACGTGGCCGTGGGCCAGCTCTTCGGCAGTGGCAGCGCGCACGTCCTTGATCTCGACCTTGAAGCCCAGGGTCACACCAGCCAGCGGATGGTTGCCATCCACCTTGACGAACTCTTCGGACACTTCAACCACGGTCACCGGACGGTGGCCATCGTCGGTCTCAGCCACAAAAGTATCCCCTTCGGAGACTTCCATGCCGTCGAACAGCTCGCCCGGTACTTCTTGTACCAGCGTCTCGTCATATTCGCCGTAGGCCTGGCTCGGTGCCAGAGTCACTTCGAAGGCTTCACCTACCGCGCGACCTTCCAGCTCGGCTTCCAGGCCAGAGACCAGGTAACGGGTGCCGTGCAGATAGACCAGCGGCTCTTTGCCGACAGTGCTGTCGATGACTTCACCGTGCTCGTCGGTGACTGTGTATTCCAGCGTAACCACGCTCAGAGGAGCTACTTTCATGTCAGGATCCTGCGGATAGAAAAAAACGGGCTCAGAATACCCTAAAAAGCGGGCCGCGCATATGCCGTGCCGCGCCACCGGGTGACGAAAAAAACGGCAACAGCGTCAGCGGGGAGACCCGCATCGCACCAACCATTGACTCATCAGGGACGAAACACCCCGATCACCTCTTCCGCCTCGCGCGTCTGCTTGTCGACTTCGGCCGGCGTTTGTACCTGGGTGTCGCCACAGGCGACGCAGGTCACCTTCTCGACTCCATGCTCCAGATACAGCATCATGTTGTCCAACTTGCCGCACGCCGGGCAGACTGCACCGGCAATGAAGCGTTTTTTACGTCTGGTTTCCATATTTGTTACCTCCAGGCAGCATCATATCAGGGTTTTTACATGCATCACGCCATCGAGTATCACCATTTTTCCTGCCAGGGCCTGCACGCCGGCAACCGCAAACGGACCCCGGTCGGGCAGCTGTTGCGGATCACCCGGGGCGCCGCGCTGCTAAGACTGGGCCAGCATGAGCTGTTATTGCCCGCAGGCAGCAGCTTCTGGCTCTGCGCCGATGCCCTCGCCGCTTTCAGCCCGCTCAGCGGTTGCGATTACGATCAGCTGAATGTCTCCCTGCGCCTTGATCAACCGCAGCAGGCCGGCTGGCTACAGGCCACGCCGCTGCTCGATGCCCTGCTCGATTCGCAGGCCCGGTGGCAGCGACCAAAAGAGTGGCAAGGGGCCTATGGTCAGCGACTGCAGGTGATCCTGGATGAGTTGCAACAGTGCGCCATCAGCCAGCAGGGATACCATGATCTGCAAACTCGCTGGCAAGCCCTGGCCAGTGGCCAGCCAGAGTCTCTGCAACAGTGGGCACAACAGGCCGATGCGCCTGTAGAAGGCCTTGCTCTGCAACAGCAGTGGCAACTGCTGCAGGCGCTCAGACTGCTGAAGGGCGGCAGCAAGCCAGCCCAGGTGGCCAGCAAGCTGGGCTATGCCAATGAGGCCGCGCTGCAAGCTGCCTGTCAGCAGTGGGGCGTTAGCGGGGATGATGGCCAGTAGCCGATTGTCAGCGTGATAACGCCAAGAAAGTCGGTGAAACGAGTCCAGTTTTTTGCCAGATGGTCGCTAACAAGGGAGGGCCATTCCCCCCGTAATCCTTTATGCTAGAGGCCTGAAGTGACTGCCAACGTTTCGACCAACAGGACATCTGCCATGACGAGCAAAGCCAATCAATCCCAGGGCATGTTGCTGTTTCACCTTTCAGCCAAACAATCCTTTGCCATCGGTACCCTCAAGGTGAAGGAGATAGTGCCCTACACCCAGCTGACCGCAATGCCCCACTCGCATCCGACCGTGCTGGGGGCCGCCAATATGCGTGGCTCCACCATTCCAGTGATCGACATGGCGATGGCGGTGGGTTATCGCCCGATCAGCAAGGAGGAGATGCCCCACTGCTTCATCATCATCACCGACTGCCGCCGCACGTTGGTGGGCTTTCTGGTGCGGGGCATCGACAAGATCACCGAGTGCAACTGGCGCGATATCGAGTCACCGCCCGCCGCCCTCGGCCAAAATGTGTTCGTCACCGGTGTGACCCGGGTCAATGACCAGTTGATCCAGTTGCTGGATGTGGAGCTGATCCTCTCCCGGGTCTATCCGGATGACCCGAGCCACCTCTATCCGGTACTGACCGATGTGCAGCGCGAACGGATCAAGCCGATGCGGATCCTGCTGGTCGATGACTCTTCGGTCGCCCGCCGTCAGCTGATGGCGGCGCTGGACTACATCAATATCCCCTATGAAGTCCGCTCCAACGGCAAGGATGCATTGACCCTGATGCAGGAGCGGGCGAGCCAGAAGACCCCCATCGACATTCTGGTGAGCGATATCGAGATGCCGGGGCTTGATGGCTACGAGCTGGCCTTCGAGGTGCAGAGCGACAGCAAGCTGGCAGGGGCCTATATCATCCTGCACACTTCGCTCTCCAGCGAGATCAGCGTGGAGCGGGCCCATCAGGTGGGTGCCCACGAGGCGCTGACCAAGTTCGAGGCCAACGAGCTGATCCAGGCCATGCTGCGCGGTGCCGAGCATCACGATCATTTGCAACAATAAGCCAATGACTGGCGGGAGGTGCACACATCCCGCCCTCCTTATCTTCGACCCAGACCGACTGACCCCATGCTGACCGAGAGCCACTTCCACGCCCCCTGGTGGGCCCGCAATCCTCATCTGCAGACCATATTGCCCAAATGGCTGCGCCGCACCCCTGCCCGCTTTGTGGCGGAGCGGTTTGAACTGCAGGATGGGGACTTTGTCGATCTCGCCTGGAGCGGGGAAGTGAGCCTTGACGAGCGGCCACTGATAGTGGTGTTTCACGGGCTGGAGGGGAGCATTCACTCCCACTATGCCAAGGGATTGTTCGCCCATCTGCAACGAGAGGGCCGGGAGGCGGTGCTGATGCACTTTCGCGGTTGCAGCGGCGAGCCCAATCGCCATCTGCAGGCCTATCACTCCGGCGCCATCGGTGATGCGCAGGAGGTGATTGCCGCGCTGAGCCTGCGCTTCCCGGGCAAGCCACTGATCGCCATCGGCTTTTCGCTCGGCGGCAATATGCTGGTCAATCTGCTGGCCCGCGCCTGTCCTGCGGCACTGAAAGCTGCGGTGGTGGTCTCTGCTCCGCTGCAACTGGCGAGCTGCGCCGAGCGGGTCAATCAGGGTTTCTCGAAGGTCTATCAGAACTATCTGCTGCGCACCATGCGCCGCAACCTGCTCAGCAAGATCAGCCACCAGCAGCAAGCGAGTGAACGCTGGCAACCCAGACAAGTGGAGCAGATTGCCACCCTGCGTGATTTTGACGAGCAAGTCACCGCACCCTTGCACGGCTTTCACAGCGCCAGCCACTACTACCAGAGCTGCTCCGGTCTGCCGCTGCTGCGCCAGATCCCGATCCCGACCCTGGTCATTCACGCCGCCGACGATCCCTTTATGTCACACGCCGTCATCCCCCGGCCGGAGCAGCTCTCGCCCAAGGTACGCTATGAGCTGAGCCAGCGCGGCGGCCATGTCGGCTTTTTGCACGGCACACCCTGGCGGCCAAGGTTCTGGCTGGACGAACGGATCAGTCGCTGGCTGGATGAGTGTCTGCAGGGGCAATACGATAGCAGTTGCGCCCTTCGGCCTTAGCCCGATAGAGCGCCTCATCGGCACGGGCGATGACCCGGTCGAGAGATTCACCGCTTTTCCACAAGGCGATCCCCTGACTCACGGTGACATGGGCTGCCACGCTGGACTCGGCGTGGGGCAACGCCTGACGCGCCAATGCCGCCGCCACACGCTGGGCCACCGTCTCGGCGATAGCCAGCGTAGCCTTGGGCAATAACAGCACAAACTCCTCACCGCCGTAACGGGCCACCAGATCACCCTGATTACGCACCACCTCACGCAAGCATCCGGCAACGCTCACCAGCACCTCGTCGCCCCGTTGATGGCCATAGCAATCGTTCAGCTTCTTGAAAAAATCCACATCGAGCAGGATCACCGCAAAGGAGTGATCCTGCAGCATCGCCTGTTTGATCGCCAGCTCCCCCACCTGATTGAAGTAGCGGCGATTGGCCAACCCGGTCAGCGGATCCTGCTTGGCCTGACCATCCAGCCGGCACGCCAGCGCCAGATTTTCGTACTCTCTGGCCACCGCCAGCACAAACCACCCATAGAGCATGCGCCGTCCCGTCTCCAGCAACAGTGCCAACCCGATCACCAGCAATAAATGCATGAGCATAAAGGGAACCTCTACCGTCAGAGGGGCGCTCAGCAGATAGAGCCAGGGGGGCGCCATAAAGCAGTAACAGAGGCTCTTTTCGCAATAGAGGGCGATCAGGGAGGTCATCAGCAGCAGGCTGAGGGACATGAAGGCGAGACTGAAGCCGCCCTTCATCTCGGTGACGGCGGTGGCATAACCCACCAGCGCCCAACAGGAGCCCCAAAACAGCGCATAGCCCTGCAGTACGCGCAACCACTCTCGACCGGGCTTGCACAGTAACCACCAGCGCAACAGTGGGTAGAGAATATTGCCAGCCATCATGGCCCACAGTTGCCACTCGTAACGCCAGGGCAACCGGTTATCCATGATCAGCTCGGCATGCTGGTAAACGTAAAAACGGACCAGCAGCAGCAGGCAGCCAAGCAGATTGGCCACCCAGAACCAGCGGATCCCCTGACTCAATGCCTGCCGGCGAATGCTCCAGAGATGGTCGTCAAAATCGGCAGCGTGCGGACGAGAACCGACAGAAAACATCTCAGGCCGTCCCCGGAATCATACAAATACCTTGCGCTTGATGGTCACAGATAGACAATAGCGACATTGCAGCTAAGACAACTTCAATCATGATCATTCCCTGGCAAGAACTGGACAGCGACACCCTGACCAACCTGATCGAACACTTTGTGTTACAGGAAGGAACCGAGTACGGGGAGCAGGATGTGCCGCTCGGCGTCAAAGTAGACGCAGTAAAAACGCAATTACAGCAAGGCAAGGCAGTCATCGTCTATAGCGAGCTGCACGAATCGGTGAATATCGTGATGAAAGATCGCTTCGTCGAACCGTCTTGACCAAACCGAAATTCTGACCTTATAACGGAACTCCCAAGGAAGAGAGAATCCCATGTCGGCCAAGCACCCCATTATTGCCGTTACCGGTTCGTCCGGTGCCGGCACCTCCACCTCCACCAACGCCTTTCGCTCCATGTTCCATCAACTGGGATATACCGCGGCGGTGGTGGAAGGCGACAGTTTTCACCGCTACACCCGACCGGAAATGGATGTAGCGATCCGCAAGGCGCGCGAACAGGGGCGCCACATCAGCTATTTTGGCCCGGAGGCCAATGACTTCGGCCTGCTGGAGAGCTTTTTCCAGGGCTATGGCCAGGATGGCAATGGCCAGTATCGCCGTTACCTGCACAGCTTTGACGAGGCGGTGCCCTTCAACCAGATGCCCGGCACCTTCACCCCCTGGCAGCATCTGCCCAACAATACCGATCTGCTGTTTTATGAAGGGCTGCACGGCGGCGTGGTCACCGAGGATCACAATGTGGCACGCCACGTGGATTTTCTGATAGGCGTAGTGCCCATCGTCAACCTGGAGTGGATCCAGAAGCTGATCCGCGATACCTCGGAGCGAGGGCATTCACGCGAAGCGGTGACCGACTCCATCGTTCGCTCCATGGATGACTACATCAACTTCATCACCCCGCAGTTCTCGCGCACCCATATCAACTTCCAGCGGGTGCCGACGGTGGACACCTCCAACCCCTTCAGTGCCAAGGTGATCCCGAGTCTGGACGAGAGTATGCTGGTGATCCGGTTTCGCGGTATCAAGCAGGTGGACTTCCCCTACCTGCTGTCGATGATCGATGGCTCATTCATGTCGCGGATGAACACCATAGTAGTGCCGGGCGGCAAAATGGGTTTTGCGATGGAGCTGATCCTGCGCCCGCTCATCCAGCAGTTGCTCGAAACCGGCAAAATAACCTGATTCAAAGGAGTTCACGATGCGGCTTGCTTATCTCTCTGTGGCTCTGCTCGCCCTGCTGGGCGGTTGCAGCAGCGGGCCGGCGGCCCCCACGCTCGAATCCGGCACCATGCTGGTTCGCCCGCTTGGCACTTGGACCTATGGCGCAACCCCGCGCTACGCCCTGGCCGAGCAGTATCAATTCGCCGGTGAGCTGGCGGAAGGATGGCTGGAGCCGATGCAGCAGGCGGTGAGCCGGGAGCTCAATGGCAAGGGGTGGCAAAGCGCACCGCTCGACGAGGCGGATCTGTGGGTCGCCATCGGCGTCGCAGGCGGCAAGGATATCAGCGACGGCGAGATTTTCGCGCGCCTCGGCATGACGCCGGGGGTCTATGCCTCGGCCAACGAACGCAAAGGTTCGCTGGCCATCGTGCTGCTCGATCGCAAAACCCAGAAAGCGGTCTGGAGCAGCATCATCCAGCTGACCAGCGATGTGAGCATTGCCGACAGCCAGCGTCAGGCGCTCAGCCAGCAGCTCGCCGCCGAACTGCTTCATAGCGTCCCGACCAACTAACGCTTGTTTAGTGATAATGGATAGATAGAAAAACGGCTTGCCTCCCGGCAAGCCGTTTTTTGTACTGTCAACCTCTTGACCCAAGCTGGCGCAGGCCAGATTCGGGGGACACTGCCGCACACCGTCAGACCTGTGTAGCCACTTATTTGAGGGTGCAGGTCAGCAGGGTAACCCCTTTCTGGGTGAGCAGTCCTTGCTTGTCCTGATTCCAGAAGGTGGTCACACCGTCTGAATATTTGGCGCCGGACTCAGCCTCGACGCGGCCCAGCTTGTGGTAAACCCCGGCATAGGGGAACTGCACCATGTCAGCCTGGGCATCATAGGTGATGGCCAGCATCTCTTCGCCACACTGGTACTGGCTGTATTGATACTGGGTAGGCTGTGGACTGCTGCAAGCAGCCAGACCCAGCAGGGGAAGCAGAGCGATCAATTTTTTCATTGCACTTTCCTTATGTGGTGGCCTTATGTAATGACCTTGTGCCGTGGCCTGAGGTGATGGCCTTATGGCAGGGGTTCAACGAAACAATCGTCAGTTATCAAGCTTCAACAATTTGATAACTATGGGTAATTTGTACCGCTTTTTCCAACATCAGGGAAACAGAACAATATTTTTCCATCGACAGATCCACCGCTCTGGCTACCTGCTTCTCTGCCAATCCCTTGCCTGTCACCACAAAGTGCAGATTAATCTTCTCGAAAACCCGCGGCACGCTATCGACCCGCTCGCCCCTGACGTCGACATGACATGCAGTCACCGACTGGCGCGCTTTCTCGAGGATAGAGACCACATCGATAGAACTGCAGCCGCCGACTGCCAGCAGGATCATCTCCATCGGGCTGGCGCCCTCACCGGGGTTGGCACCATCCAGGATCACCTTGTGACCGGATTCACTCTCACCCACAAACTTCATTCCTTCCACCCAGCTGACCCTGGCTTTCATCTCACGCGTCCTCAGTTGTTGTCGCCATAGTATGATCTGCCTAGCATACCCCAGCCATCGGACTAGCGGCATATCTCGATGCGCAGACCCTGCGGGGAAGCGACTGTCGGGATGGAAATAGATCAAAATCAACATCTCCGAGCGCTATCTTCCCTAGAATGGCCGCAGCGGCGCAGCAGGCATTACTCAAAGGGCTCTTTCAAAAGCCCGCAAAGCCTTGTCAGCACAGGCAAAGGCTCTTATCCTACTGCGACCAATACAAGGAATGGCAAGATTGGCAACTTGCCCGGACGCACAAGTCCATAAAAAGACACTACAGAGGAATTCTCATGGTCATTGGCAAACCGCAAAGCGATCCCACCCTGGAATGGTTCTTGTCGCACTGCCACATTCATAAGTATCCCGCCAAGAGCACCCTGATCCATGCGGGTGAAAAAGCGGAGACCCTCTACTACATCGTCAAGGGCACGGTGGCCGTCTTGATCAAGGACGATGAGGGCAAAGAGATGATCCTCTCCTATCTCAATCAGGGCGACTTCCTGGGCGAGATGGGGATGTTCGAAGAGAACGAGAATCCCGAGCGCTCCGCCTGGGTTCGCGCCAAAGGATCCTGCGAAGTCGCAGAGATCTCCTACAAGAAGTTCCGCCAGCTGATCCAGGTCAACCCGGACATTCTGCTGCGCCTCTCTGGCCAGATGGCCAAGCGCCTGCAGCACACCAGCCAGAAAGTGGGTAACCTCGCCTTCCTGGATGTGACCGGCCGGATCGCCCAGACCCTGCTCAACCTGGCCAAACAGCCGGATGCCATGACCCACCCGGATGGCATGCAGATCAAGATCACCCGCCAGGAGATCGGCCAGATCGTCGGCTGCTCCCGTGAAACCGTGGGCCGCATCCTCAAGATGCTGGAAGAGCAGGAGCTCATCTCTGCTCACGGCAAGACCATTGTGGTATTTGGCACTCGCTGATGACCCGTCCACGGGCCTGACAGAGGCCTTGGGATAAAAAAGGCTGCTACGGCAGCCTTTTTTGATCCTCTCCCCTATAATCCCGAACGCCCTTCCTGTTTCGGCGTTCGCCAAGAGAGTTTCTATGCACCTTCAATGTCCCCGTTGCCGCAGTCCGCTCCACCTCCATGAGGCATCTAAGGGCCGCTATTGCGACAACAAGCATCACTTCGATCCGGCACCGGAAGGTTATCTGGATCTCATCCCCGGCAAGAAGAATCCCAAAGACAGCGACAGCCGTGCCCTGATGCGCGCCAAGCACCACTTTCTGGAAGCTGGCCACCAACTGCCGCTGGTCGAGGCCATGGCCGCCCTGCTCTCTCCGCTAGCCCCGCAAGAGCTGATCCATCTTGGGTGCGGTGAAGGCTACTACTGCCGTGCGCTGGCAGCGCGTCTGCCCGGCTGGCAATTTGCTGGTGTTGATATCGCCAAGAACACCATCTTTGCCGCCAAAAAAGCGCAGCCGGACGGCCAGTTTGTCATTGCCGACCCCGCCCGCGCACCGCTGCAGCCGGGCTCGGCTCAGGTGCTGCTGGTCAATGATCTCAAGGTAAGAAGCGAATTGCTGGCAGAGTGGCTGGCCCCCGGTGGCTATCTGCTCTATCTGCAGCCGGGCCCCCGTCATCAGTGGCAACTGCGGGTCAGCCTCAACCCGGTGAGCATGGAACACCCCCTCAGCTGGCCGACCCTCGGTGGCCTTAATCAGGTGGCCCAACAACGCTGTCAGTTCAGCCTCAGCATGGATCACGCCATGCGCAGCTTTATTCTGGAGACCAGCCGCCTTGGCTGGCGCGCCACCGGTGAGCAGCGTCACGCTTTCGCTCAACAGGGCCCGGATGAGCTGGAACAGGATCTGCTGCTGACCCTGTGGCAAAAACCGCTCTGATAGTGTTCAAAACGGCAGTGTTTTATACAAACACTGCCTTTTTTCTGTCTGCAGTTAAAAACTAATCACTTGATTTTGAACAATAAAAGTACCAATCACCCGCCCGCCCCCAATAATGACAATACAGTCATCAACAAGTAACCCGCCGCTGATTCAGCTCCAGTCAAGGTTAACCGCTCTACCTTGTCCCCATCGGTTCAATCCCGATCAAACTAACAAAGACCGGAACAGGTCCAAGTGTTTACATCAGAGGAATAAAGCATATGAAGAAGTCTGCACTGACTATTGCCATCTCCAGCCTGCTGCTGGCGAGCGGCGCTCATGCCGCTACCGTTTACAACCAGAACGATACCAAGCTGGATATCGGTGGCCGTGCTCAGGGTATGTACTACGGCACTGATGACAACGGTTCCGAAGGTGACCAGAGCTACTTCCGTGTAAACATGCGCGGCGAGACCAAGATTGCTCCCGAGATGAAGGCATTCGGTTTTGCCGAGTACAACCTGCCGACCTCCGGTTCTGACAACGACGAACTGCGTTACGCTTACGCAGGCATCAAGCACGACCGTTTCGGCGCATTCAGCTACGGTCGTCAGGATGGTCTGTTCCGCATCGTGAACGACTACACCGACGTACTGCCCGAGTGGGGCGGTGACGGCCTGGGCAAAGGCACCGAAGTATTCGGTACCGGCCGTACCAACGGTCTGGCCCAGTACCTGTACACCTACAACGGTCTGACCCTGGGTGCCCAGTTCACCGGTAACAACGATCCGCAGAATGCTGGCCGTAGTGCAATCACCAAATCTTTCAACGGCAACACCTACAACGGCGAAAGCTGGAACAGCAAAGGTTCAGCTGAAGGCTTCGCGGTAGCTGCCTCCTATGACTTCGATATGGGTCTGGGTCTGTCTGCTGCCTATAACCAGGCTGGCAAGACCGATGAGCAAGCTCGCTATGCTGCCTTCGGTGGCGACCAGGATGCCAAGCTGATGGGCTTTGGTGCCAAGTATGCTGTGGGTGACCTTTACCTGGCGGCGACCTACTCCCACGGTGAGAACCACATGTACATCGGAAATGGCTTTAACGGTTATGCCGAGAAGCACGACGGTTACGAAGCCGTGGCCCAGTACACCCTCGGCAAGTTCAAGCCATCTCTGGCTTACCTGCGCACTGATGTAAAAGACACTGCTCACGGTATCGATGATACCTACACCGAGTACGTATCTATCGGTGCCTGGTACAACTTCACCGACAACTTCAACGCCTACGTTGACTACAAAGTCAACCTGCTGGATTCCGTTGCTGACTCTACCAGCAAGCTGGGTCAGAACACTGACGACGTAGTTGGTGTGGCTCTGCAGTACAACTTCTAAGTAATTGGAAGTCAGTTATACCCTGTGATACCAATGTCTACTGTTTGAATTACTTCCGGCCGCTCTGCGGCCGGTTTTTTTATTGCGCCTTTTCAACGCCTTGAATATAACTATCGAGCAGATTGAGGGCGATATCAGCTCTGTTGCAGGGAATGCCAAAGGAGAGATGCAAGGATGGGACAAGCAGACCGGAACACAGGCTGGCAATGCGGGTGGTTGCTGTTACCACTGCTGTTAATATCGCTCATCTGGAGCAGCACCGCAGATGCCAGCTGGGATCAGAGCCTCTATCGCCAGCTGGGTCTGGCAGGCAAGCTGGACAAACAGACCTTTCGCCAAGCCCTCAACAGTTATCAAACCGTGCGCCACAAGCGTAAAGCCATTCTCACCATCATCGATTACAGCAAGCCCTCTACCCAGCGCAGGCTGTTTGTCATCGATATGAAACGCCACAAGCTGCTCTATCACACCTGGGTCAGCCATGGCCGCAACTCCGGTGAACTGGCCGCAGAACGCTTTTCCAACCAGCTCAACTCCCGGCAAAGCTCCCTCGGTGTCTATCGCACCGCAGAAACCTATCTGGGCAAGCATGGCTACTCCCTGCGGCTGGACGGGCTCAGCCCCGGCAAGAACAGCAATGCCCGCAAACGCGCCATTGTGGTGCATGGCGCCACTTATGCCAGCCCGACTCATTTGCGCAAATATGACAAGCTGGGCCGCAGCTGGGGTTGCCCGGCCCTGCCCAAGGAGCAGGCCAGAGCCATCATAGATACCATCAAGGGGGGCAGCGTCATCTACGCCCACGGTTAGCTGGCACGGCAGCAGAAAACGCAAGGCCAGCAATCGCTGGCCTTGTTTGTTACGCTTTTCACGCTAAACGGGGCGCGTTATTGGCGCACCACCAGTACCGGGCAGGGTGCATGACGCACCACAGATTCAGCGACACTGCCTACTAGCAGATGGCTGATGCCGGAGCGACCGTGACTGCCCATCACGATCAGCTCCACCTCATCATCCTTGGCTTGAATCACGATCTCGTCGGCGGCGCGGCCAAAGCGAATATCAAAGGTGGCAGGGATCGGCAGCGTCGCCACCAGCTCTTTGAGCTGGGCTTTGGCCTGACGCTCCATCTCGTGGGTGATCTCGACCGCCGTCATATGCAGGATTTTGTAGCTGTCAAAACCGTGCAGTTGATCGACCACGTGGATCAGCTTGAGCTGGGCCTGATGGCTCTGCGCCATGAATACGGCATAGTCGAGTACCGCACGGGACATTTGGGAAAAATCGACCGGACAGAGCAGCGTTTTGATCGATGGCATAATGCAGTCTCCTCTCCTGATTGGGGCACTATTGAATCTTTTCATGATCATAACAACCCGACCGAAAATAACCCTCGACCCTGTCGCAAAATGGAGATGCGAGAATTTTTCTACGTCCTGTCACGATCAATGCCATGGTATAAAGTAGGGTATCCGTTTTCCCTTTGCCCCAACGAGACCAGCGCTGACCATGTTACGCATCTGTCTGTTACTCTGTTGTTTGTGCACGGTGGTTAATTGCCGGGCAGATTCTATTGAGGTTTATTGCGATGACTGGCCCGGCTTTTGCCAACAAGATGGCAAAGGCATTTATCTCGATCTGGTTCGCGCCATCTACCAACCCCACGGTTATCAGGTAACCCCCCATATCGTACCCTATAAACGAGCTCTCGCTGTGATTGCCAAAAAAGGAGGCGATATGGCGATGGGGGTATACCGCGATGAAGTCACCGGTGTCCGACAACCGCGCTATCCCGCATCAGCGGATGACCTGACCGTGTTCATGCTCAAAAAATGGCAGTCCAAGTGGCAGGGAGAAAAAAGCCTGCAGGGACAATCTGTGGTATGGCGACGGGGCTGGGCATTCGACAAATACATTGCAGTCACCATGCAGTGGCATGAAATCGATAGCGATGAGATGGCTCTGCAACTGCTCGGCAAAGAGCGCTATCGCTATTACCTGACTGCCGGCGTGCTCTATGCAAATGACGACATTCCCCCCAACCTGCATCGCGCCTTCCTGCGCTGGATCCCGACCTACCCCATCTTTGCCGACACACCCCAGGGCAACCGGATGTTACAACTCTGGGATAAGGGGATGGTTGAGTTGATCCGTAGCGGGACTCTGGCTGACATCTATAAGCACTATCAGCTCTATGACTACTACCAAGGGTTTATCAGGGAACTGGAACAGAAAGCCGCCGCCAACCCGACACCTGAATGATAGCCCTGAGCTAATTACCCCCCCCTCATCCTCTTCGCCAAGCGATCATAGAGGATCACATTGACCGAAGCGGCCAGATTCATGCAGCCTTGAGTCGGCACATAGACCACATCTTTCACCGCCCCGTAGAGCGCGGGATCGAGCGTGCCATCCTCCGGCCCGAAGATATAAAAGGCGCGCTCCGGGTGGACATAGTCGGGGAGCGGCGTGGCGCCGTCGATCAGATCGACCACCACGGGCACGCATCCCTGCGGGATAAACGCCATCAAGTCATCCACCCCGAGCAGCGGGATCTTCTCCACCATCTGCTTGGTATCGGTGGCAAAGCGGCGCGCCAGCTCGAAGCGGTTGCCGGTGTAGTAGACCTCGTCCACCCCGTAGCAGCCCGCAGCCCGCATCACGGAGCCGACATTTTCCGGGGATTTGGGATTGACCAGCCCCACGCAGCAGAATGCACTCTTTTTCATCATCTCTCCTCCTCTTGCGGCGGCCATTATAAGCCGCGGCGGGGTCACCGACCCGTTAAAAGTACCTCGCCAGGCTCAACGACTCGTCGCTCCATCACGGATGTAGATTTTTTGTGCGCAACCCGACAGATTTTGTACAAACCGATAGCTGGCAAACGTTTATCTGAAATAATAGACAAACGTTTGTAAATGGATGTTTGTCTATGACTGAGCGTGAACAAGAGATCCTCGCCCTGCTGCGTCAGGATCCCATGATTGCCCAGCAGGATCTGGCCGATCGCCTTGGCATCAGCCGCTCCGCGCTGGCCAGCCACATCTCCAGCCTGATCCGGCAGGGATATGTGCAAGGCAGAGGTTATGTACTGCGTGAGGGCCCCTACGTGGTGGTGATCGGCGGTGCCAATATGGATATTTGCGGCACCAGCCACGACAACCTGCTGCTCGGCGACTCCAACCCGGGCAAGGTGCGCACCTCGGCGGGCGGTGTCGGCCGCAATATCGCCGAGAATCTGGCGCGGCTCGGCAGCGATACCCGGCTGCTGACCGCGGTCGGCAACGATCAGTATGGCCACCATCTATTGGAGGTGAGCCAGCGGGCCGGTGTCGATGTGCGCCAGACCCTGGTGCTCGATGGCCACACCACCTCCTGCTACCTCAGCCTGCATGACGGCAGCGGCGAAATGAGCTGCGCCATCAACGACATGGCCATTATCGAGCAGCTCACCCCTGCCCGCCTGACCCCGCTCGGCGGCTTTCTCGGCGGTGCCCGGCTCTGGGTACTCGACACCAACCTGGCCATCCACACCCTCGACTGGCTGTTCGAGCGACAGGGGGAGCACGCCATCTTTGTCGATACCGTTTCGGTGGCCAAGGTGGAGAAGATCCGCCCCTGGCTCGGCAAGATCCACACCCTCAAGCCCAATCGCAGCGAAGCAGAGCAGCTGTGCGGCATGACCATCGCCGGGCCCGAAACCTGGCCCATGGTAGCCGCCTGGTTCCACCGTGCCGGGGTCAAGCGGCTGTTCCTCAGCCTAGGTGAGCAGGGGATCTTCTACAGCGATGGCGAGCAGCAGGGCCACCTGCCGGTGCTGGGCAGTCCGGTGCTCAATGTGACTGGCGGCGGGGATGCCTTTATGGCCGGACTCGCCCACGCCTGGCTGCAACAGCTCGACATTGCCCAGACCACCCGCTTTGCCCTGGGCTGCGCCGCCCTCACCGTCAATTGTTCCGATACCGTTTTTTCCGGTCTGAGCAAGACCGCCGTTGACCGCATACTGGAGGAGTACTCATGCTGAACGCTTACCTCGATATCCAACCGGAAGTGGCTGCCGCGCTGGCCGCAGGCAAACCGGTCGTCGCCCTCGAATCCACCATCATCTCCCATGGCATGCCCTATCCGCAGAACGTGGAGACGGCCCGTCAGGTGGAGCAGGTAGTGCGCGATAACGGCGCCATCCCTGCCACCATCGCCATCCTCGACGGCCGCCTCAAGGTGGGTCTCGATGCGGGTGCGCTGGAAGCGCTCGGCCGGGCTGGTCACGACGTAACCAAGTGCAGCCGCCGCGACATTCCGTTCGTACTGGCGCGCAAGGGGATGGGCGCCACCACGGTCGCCTCCACCATGATCATCGCCGCCATGGCGGGGATCCGGGTCTTTGCCACCGGTGGTATCGGCGGGGTACATCGCGGCGCACAGGAGACCTTCGATATCTCGGCCGACCTGCAGGAGCTGGCCCAGACGCCGGTGGCCGTAGTCTGCGCCGGCGCCAAGTCGATCCTCGATATCGGGCTGACCCTGGAGTATCTGGAGACGCAAGGGGTGCCAGTGATTGGCTATCAAACAGGCGAGCTGCCCGCCTTCTACACCCGCGAGAGCGGCTTCAAGGTCGATTATCGCCTCGATACCCCGGCGGCCATCGCCGAGGCGCTGCGCCTCAAGTGGGAGCTGGGACTGGCGGGCGGCGCCGTGGTGGCCAATCCCATCCCGACCGCACACGCCATGCCGAAAGCCGATATCGACGCAGCCATTGCCCAAGCGCTGCGTGAAGCGGATGAGCAGGGGATCAAGGGCAAGGCGTCAACCCCCTTCCTGCTGGCCCGCGTCTGCGAGCTGACCGGCGGCAACTCGCTGGCGGCCAACATCCAGCTGGTACTGAACAACGCGGCGCTCGGCGCCCGCATCGCCGCCAGTCTGTGATCGCACGCCGATACCTCGCCATGTAAAAGAGGGCCTGACGGCCCTCTTGTTGTTTCTGCAATCTGCAGCACTGTGTTATTGCAGTACCACGCGCCCATTGAGGGGTTGCACCGGCCGGTTGTTGGGGTGGTGCATCACCGCCTTGAAGGCGTCTATCTGGGCCTGACTGACCTCGACCGGCTGCTTCATCACTAGCCAGCGCACCCCTTCCGAGCAGGGAGGCGTGGTGAGAGAGCCGCTGAAGCGATAGTAGTCACGATTCTCGGGCAGCAGTTGCTCCGCAGCGACCGGCGCCTTGAGGGTGTGAATCTCCCCCACCTTGGCAGGTAATGCACTCCAGGCTGCCGCCAGCGCCGGATTGGCCTTGCCAGCTTCGAACATCACCGCTACCACGGCGATCTCGCCCTTGTCACTGACGTGCACCAGATGCCCTTCCAGCGGATAGGATTTGCCCTCGATAAGGTTTTCACTCGGGGCGTGGAAGTGGAATTGCTTGAGCTCAAACGTGGTGCCATCGAGTTGCAAGGTGCTGCCCGGGGCATAACCGACCTGCACGGTGTGACCGTTGTTGACCACGGTCTTGCCACCTGCCTGATAGTGGAGCGCCAATGGTGCCAGCTTGGCCTCAACCAACCCGTTCAGATCGACCGGCGACTGGTTGCTGCCCGCACACTGACCAAACTCCGGGGTCAGCTTGGCCCAGTGAGCAGGCCCCGCCTCACCGCTATATTCCCAATGAGGGGTGGCAGCAAACACGGCAGGGCACAGCAACAGGGAGCAGGCCAACAGAGACTTTCTCATCATACATCCTTATCTTGATTGAAAAGCACGACCATCCCCTCCCCGCGATCACGGTACATGCAGGGATGGCATATCTGATATGCGGGATACAGAGCATCAGAGCGACTTTCTAATGGTAACGAGCACGGGCTGGTCAATCGGTTTGACCGCCACTCAATACAGAGTCGTTTGGCAAGTACATGGTGAGGGATCGGCAGAGACTGTGGAAGCGGGTGAATTAATCAGCCTGTCAGCCACTCATCGTCAGGCTGACGCGGGTCAAGGTACAGGGTTTCACGCTTTCATAACAACCATCCATCACAACCATCGCGGGAGTCCGGGCTCCCGCGATGGTTGCCGATAACGGCAATTAACGGTCGCGATTCAACGCGATCAGACGATCAAGGATCGCTTCACCATCGGCACGCAAACCGTTGTGCTCATACTCATTGGTGATCCAGGCGCGACTGTTGCCAAGACCACGCAGAGTTTCGCGACTGTAGTCAAACTCCACATACATATCCTCGGCATAAACGGCGCATGCTACCGGCACCTGGTTGCGGGCCAGCTGGGCCGGGTCATAGAGCGCCCCCCAGTCCGCCTTGTTTGCCAGCAGATGGGCCGCCTCTTTCAGGGGCAGCAACTCGCGGTACTGCTCGAACATCCAGGGGTAAACCATCTCGCCGGTGAAGGCGAAATCCTTGCCGGGTGCCCAGTTCACCGCAGGAAACTCCCCTCTGACCCGATCCGCCGCCCAGCGAATCGCCTCCCCTTCGGCGTAGATAGCCTCGTGCAGAATGGCAAACAGCGGGTTGCTATTGAATGGCTGCATGCTCTGCACCTGATAGAGAAAGGCCGGGCTCAGCTTGTCACCGATAAAGGCCTCCTCCAGCAGGTAATAAAGCTCCTCGAAAGCCCCCGTAGCGCCGAGATCCAGCCCTTGCTGCTGGAACTGCTCCACCGTCAGGCGCTGGCCGTTGGGCAGCCGCACATCGTGCTGGTGCAGATGGTTGGCCAGCCGGTTGGCAATCCCCTGAGCGTGGGGGAAGCGGGCGAAGAAAGCACGGTTCTTGTCGGCCACCCGCTGATAGGTAGCACGGTAAACCTCCTCGGCGCTGCGGCCAATCGGCGCGATGCCGCCGGTGATATAGACCTCCCGCAGGCTATCGGGGAAGAGCGAGAGATAAGTCAGGCAGCAAAAACCACCAAAGCTTTGCCCCAGCAGGCTCCAGCGATGCTTGGGACTGAGCTCCAGCCGGATGAACTCGGCATCTTGCACTATGCTGTCGGCGCGAAAATGGCTGAGATACTCCGCCTGCTCGGTCGGTGTCATTTTGGCCAGAATATGCCCATGGATGGGGCTCGACATCCCGGTGCCACGCTGATCCAGCAGCAGCACTCTGAACTCCTGCAACGCCCGCTTGAGCCAACCACTATTGGCCGTCGGGCGCGGCGCCCCGAAACCGGGACCGCCCTGCAAAAAGAGCAGCCAGGGGAGCGTGTCATCGAGTTTGTCTTTGCGGCAGAGGGTGCGGGCAAACAGGGTAATGCTGTCACCATCCGGCTCATCATGATCGAGGGGAACGGTAAAAAAGTGCGGCTCGCAATGAATGCCGTCCAGTACATAGCTCAAGGGGCTGTTCATCTGGGATCTCTCCGTCAGGATGGGAACATCATTGACCCCATCATATCCTCGCCCAGCCACAGGGTCACTCCGGTTTTCCAAAATGTTAACAATGGCTTAAAGGTCGAAACATCACCAGACAAGCCGCTCTTCAACGGTGCTGAATTAATTGTTTTGCGGGGGAGATTGACGCCATGGAGCCATTCAACAAAGATGGCTCGCCTGCACAGGAGTGCAGCCACTCAGGCCGACAAAATGGATAAGGGAATGTGATGAAACCGAAGTGGATCAGGGCCAGAAAAAGAGAGAAGAAACCATGCCCTGGCAGCATGTTGCAGACCGGAATGCTGCTGTTCAGTGCCACCTGTGGCGCGACGCTCTTTTTGGCCGCATGCAACAGCAACTAGAAATGAAAAAGCCCGCTCGATTGAGCGGGCTTTTCGAATTTGGCTCCTCCTACTGGACTTGAACCAGTGACATACGGATTAACAGTCCGCCGTTCTACCGACTGAACTAAGGAGGAATTATGGTGCCCAGAGACGGAATCGAACCGCCGACACGGGGATTTTCAATCCCCTGCTCTACCGACTGAGCTATCTGGGCAACGGCGCGCATTAAACCCTTTCTGGACTGGGGTGTCAACCTTGCAGCCCCAGTTTCTGGCATGTTTTTGCATAGGGTGAACCAAGTGGCGAGATAGTGTGCAAGGAGTCCCTGACTCCACACCGGGATCCGGTTGTCGGCAGGTGCTTCTATCGAGGTTTTTTCCCTTTATAGAATTACCTTTTCGCTCTCTCACACATTCGGTTCCTCCAACAAGTCAGCCCATTTTCTGTCAAAAAACGGATGAACTAACCTGCATGTTTTTTGTGCGCTGAAAAGTTACCAGAAATTGACCAGACAGGGTTTGCTGTGTCGCTGCCTCTGTACCTCCGGTCGTCAGCTCCTCAGCGTCCCTGTGAAGAAGAGAATTGATGGTGTTTCGGCGGGGGAACTCAAATTTATCGTGATCAAAGTCACAAAATAGAATCTTGGTCACACCTTACAAAAGGGCTCAATCGACGAGCTTTTTCGGGGTGGCAAATCACGATCCCCCCAGCAAATCAGGCGAGTTTGCTATGAGATGCAAAAGTCGCTCTCCAGAAGGCGACCTGATGTTCGCCTCTGAATCGCCCTCTCCAGACGGCCTTTAGAGCCTTCACACATAAAAAAATGCATTAAATATCAATGCGAAGCTCATTTTTTGAGCGGTTGTTCTTTGGCTATGAAAATGCAAAATGCCTCCCATAACCGTCAATCCCGGCGGTTATGGTTAGAGAGGTAGTTGTGAGCAGCGAAGTGTCAACGCCAACTGCTAAAAGTAGGCAGGAGTCGTGTGGAGAACACGTCTCCAAACAAAAAGAGGTAAAAGACGAGTTCGTACCTAGGCTCATATGGATTACTTATAAATCTGGTACCAAGGTCGGCTACTTCGATACGCACAGAAAAAAGCATCGTCGGAAAAGGATTGCGAGCACCAGTGAGGCTAGCCTCAAAGTGATACGCGACAAAGCACGTAAACTGTTGGCGGAGTTCATCATTGATCCAGATGGATTCGAGCAAACCTATTACGCTAGTTTATCGGTAGAGCGCTTCATTTATGATGATTACCTACCCGCAGTGCAGGAAACTCATCTTTCTATCAGGACTATTAAGTCCCGTATAAAGCCAATCGTTGCAGCCTTAGGGCACAAGCCACTGAACCGTGTCAACCGTGATGACATCGAGCGCTTTCAAGCGGAGCAAGCTAAAACCAAATCTGTTGCTACGGTGAATCGCTACCTAGCGCAGATTAAGGCTATTGCGACCTTCGCAGTGGAGCGTGGCATACTCAAATCGTCGCCTGCAGCAGGTATACCCGCCAAATACGAGCCTGTCCTGCCTCCCAAGGGCTTACCCGATGAGGCAGTCAATAAGCTGGTCGCTCGCTTGATGGAAGACATTGACGAAGAAAAGGCTCGTCTGTTGCTCTTCCTGTTTGCAACTGGCTCCCGTATGGGAGAGGCAAGAGCTCTAAAGCTGCAAGATTGCGATCTCAATCGACAAATAGCGTACCTACCTACCAGTAAGTCTGGTCGGGAAAGGTTAATACCGCTTAATCAATTCGCGCTGGAGTTAATTCGACTTCAACTCCAGCGCCATGGCACGACTGGTCTGCTGTTTCGAGGCCAGGACTGTGTCTCTCAAATTTCAGAACCACGTCGGTATTGGTACCGAGTCTGCAATGATTGTGGGCTATCAGAGGTACGCATCCACGACGCGAGACATTCAGTCGCTACCTCACTGCTGAACAAGGGCTGTTCGCTCGATGTACTGCAGAAAGTCCTAGGCCACAGCTCGCCTAGAATGACCGAACGCTATGCCAGGTTTTATGACGCGACTTTGGTCAAGGCCGTCGACGCACTTCACACCGTATGGGACCTCCCCAACCTCCCCTGCTAACCAACTTTAGGAGATGGGGGAAGGAGATTCCCCCATTAAGAATTATGCATGAACCATTAAAAAATAGTGATGGCACTCTAAAACGTTTTCTCCGTCATCCACCCAATCAGGTACGTAGACCGACGCGTCCTAGCCAGGAGGCATCAGCGCCAGAATCGCACCCTGCAGTCGCTCCTGACTCGCTGCCGTTACTGGTGGAGAAAACGAACCTTGATGCACACCATGGTGATGCTCATCGAGCGAATATTGCCCCCGATGCTGTGAGCCCATTGTCCGAACAGCACGAATGTTGTCAGCCATATCCTGACAATGAGACTCAATATGAATCTTTTGTTCGGCGTGAGCTTCTTATGCTGGATCGATGTTTAGCAGAAAACAGGTTGTACAACGAGGGGCGTTGCTCGGTTGTCTCTGATGGGACTGTGTGTGACCCAGATGGCGTGGTGCTTTCCAGATCTGAGCCGGAGATGAAAAAACCGGTTCATTCGAAACTTATTCCTGATGGCTTTGCGATGTCCCCGTGGGGGAAATTGGCTAGCGATCATGGCAAGCCAAAAACGATACTCGGTAAGCCATTGCTGCCGGTATCAATACTCCGGGCTGACAGTACAGACATCAGTGGTGTTCGTTTCATGTATCTGGATGAGCGGAAGCAATGCCAGCGCATCGACCTATTATTCGATAGGGTGATTCAGGACTACAAAACAGTGAGGGCTGCGCTATATCGAGCGGGGATTGAATGCCCAGGTGCACGGGAGGAGGGGCTGCTGTCATACATGTCCGCCAGCACCAGTATCCAAGACATCAGCGTGGTCCATCAGCATCTGCAAGCGGGGTTTGTTAGCGAACATCCCTGCTATGTCTGGGTAGGGCGGTCAATTTACAAAGCAGGCTATAGTGGTCCTCAGCACGAGCTGCTGTCCGCGCCTGGTGAGCATGACGCTATCCACTCGAAAGGAACGCTGCAGGGTTGGCAAAAGAAAATTGCGTTGTCTGTCAAAGAGTCACCAACCATGCTCGTTGCAATCATGGCAAATCTATCCAATGTATTCATGAAGTTATCAAATACAGGGACCATGATTTTTCACTTCTATGGTGCAAGCTCTTGTGGCAAAACGACGCTTCTACAAGTGGGGCAGAGTGTGTCAGGCGTGGCATCTGACCCAAGTGCGGGCCCCGCAACGGCGATTGTGAAGTGGGACGGAACATCTGCTGGGTTCAAAGGCATGTTTCAACAACGAACTGGCATTGGCATTTGTTTGGATGAACTGGGCTCATTGTCTAGTAACGATCCGCTTCAGTTTGCCTATTCGGTGACGGGTGGACAGTCGAGAGTACTTGGCAATTTGAAGGGCACAGGTAATAGGAGTCCATTGGCATCGAATGTTTGTGCTCCCTCTTCGGGGGAGGAATCCTTCAAGGAACTGCTAGAGCGGAGCAAGGCGGGCACTAAAGGGGGGATATTCGTCAGACTGCTGGATATTGAGATGATGGCGGAGGATGTCGCGCTGGCGGGTGAGAGCCTTGAGCTGACTCGTCGCCGGGTGAATGGCTTAAAAGCTGCAACCTCTCAGTACTACGGTACGGCGATGCCTGCATATATTCAGGCTCTGTTGAATATGCCAGACATCAATACCCCTGCTGATTTAGCGGTTATCTTTGCTGCTAAGCGTGAAGAGTGCCAAGAGTGGCTGATGAGTCGCTCGGGATTAGAAACCCCTCCGCCTCTTGCTGATCGTGGTGCTGGTTGCTTCGCAAACGTCATGGCAGCGGGGCGATTGGCCGTTGAGCTAGGTATTCTGCCGTTTGATGTGGCGTATGCAGATAATGCAGTTTTGGTATGCTTCCGACGGTGGCTCATGTCGATGGAAGGCATCATGGATGATGTCACCAGAGGAGCATTGCAGTTTATGGGTAAGGTGGCCAAGAACCAACATAAACTGCATCAAGGACGGATCGCTCTCGTGACAAAAGAGTTCTGGGGGTTCACCGAAAACGGTAGATGTTACATTCGCAAGGCCGACTTTGATGATCTAGTGGTAACCAACCGCGTAAAGGTCGTTAAGTGGTTGTATGAAAACAACTATATTGAACGATATGCAAAAGATCGCTATGTCAAAAACTTCACCATAGGCGATGCGGATGTTCCTTGCTATTCGTTCGACTTGAATAAGTTGTTTAGTGGTGATTCGCATTCCTTGCAGCCCTCAAACGATGGTGGAGTGTGTGAGACGGAGTCATCAGCAGCATCCGAACCTCCTGCTCCGAGTTTCACCCGCCGCGCGACGAGCGAGACGGGGTGCGTGATGGTTGAGTCCTCACCAGACATGCCAGGGATATCGGTGGAAGTCGAAAAATTCTAAAAAATGAAAAGGGGCCAGTTCGCACTGGCCCCTTTGCTTTTATGGGATCCGGTGGCAAAAGCAGGCAGCAAGGGGAGGAACGTTTTAGCAGGCCGAGAAGGCCAGGATGATCTTGTTGCGGGGGTTTGGAGGGCGGCGCAGCCAAAACGGCTAATTGGGTCACTAAACCGCGATACAGGTGCCTAGCCATGCGGGGATTACCCCGGTATTGCTCACTGGTGTGATCTCAGCCGGTGCTGTCGAACGGTCCCAAAAAAAGAGGCCAGTAGAACTGGCCGCTTTGTCGTTACGAGCGTTTCGTGGCAGATATCGCTCACAGGAGTCAACTAATGACCAACTAACATGTACGCGTTGACGTTATCGATACACTTCATATCCGGCAGGAACGCGGTCTTCATTATCGACTTCCTCTCGGGACTCACCGATCACCCGGTTCACCCGATCCCAGAAAGCCTGGCCATCCGTTTCGGTCAGGCCGTATTCCTGCTTCACCTCGCGCTTTGCGGTGGACTCTTTCATCTGGATCATTTTACTCATGCATCACTCCTTGGATTGCTACTGCTTGATGGTTGACGACAATGCAGAACAGCGGCGACAGGTGGTGTCGCGGCATGTCAGGCGCTGTCGCCAGATGTATAAACTGGGATCTTTGTCACAAATGGGTCAGGGTGGAGCCTGACTCATCAGGGTCAATAAATGGCGTAAATCACGGACGATCTGCTCATGGATAAAACCGGGCGAGATCACGGTGAGCCCCGGCATCCAGGATTTGATGACAGGCAGAATTTGATTGGCATCGAGTACGCGACTGCTCAATAACAGCGCACCGTCATCTAGGGTTTTGACAATCTCTTGCTCGGGCAGCAACGGGCGATGCTGAAAGTTGATGGCGATAGAGGCACTGGCTTTGAGTAGCACCTCAATCATGCCGGAGCGCCAGAGTGTCGGATCGGTATCTATTTGCCGCTGAATCAGCGCATCACGGGTAAAGGTCTGTTGCGATAGCTCAACCAGTGCGATGGAGCTTAGCGGATAGGCTTGCAACCGCCCCTCGCTGACGCCGACCAAATGCCAGGTTCCCTTGTAATTGACGAGCTGATAGGGGCTAAACAGTTGCTTGCGCTGGTCTTTGGTGATGAGCCAGCATTGCAGATGCTGGGTCAGTGCCTGCTCTAATACCGGTAACTGGTGACTCAGTGAGTCGGTAGACTGGACATCGAACCCCTTGATGGCGAAGAGGCTTGGGTTGCCTCTGTCCAGCAGCTGACCCAGACGATGTTCACTGGCGTGGGGGAACAGATCTGTGATGCCAAGCTGCTCGGCCAGTTTTCGCACCTTTCCGTCGTTCTTGTGATTGAGGAACCCTGGGTCCAGCCAGTATTGCTGGTTGCGGTGTTCTATCGGTAGATAACTGAGGCGTTGATTGAAATCCCGCTGCAGGGTGCGCACGGTGACGTTGTACTCGGTGGCCAGATCACTCAGGTGCAGCTTCTCACCGCTGTAGAGGCGGGTGAGGAGCATACCGAGGCGCTGAGCAATCTTGTCGTGTTCGTGCATACCATCTAGCAAGGGGAATAACCGTGTCGCGGATTATCCAAACAGGCCGCGACACGGCGTGACGAATTGGATTGCAGGCAGTTTTTCGCAAAACCCATCATCGGCGATGGTTTTTTGTCATCAGTAGAGGGGTTTTGTTATCAACCGGCGAGAAGCGGTTGAGCGGGCCAGAAAGACCCGTTCGGTGAGGTTGTGGCAGTTGGTGGAGGGAGTTAGCGAAAACTGGTTCTCAGGTGACTCAATAACGATAAGCGGTATCTGACTTGATTGTCAGACACCGTTGTTATGTCGGCATATTGTCACTTATGTACGCAAACACGGGCCTTACCTGCGTTCTTGGCTTCGTACATCGCAGAGTCAGCTTGGCTAATCAGTTGATCGGCATTGATTATATCGTCAGCATGATGGATTGCTATGCCGATACTGGCACTGATAACAGCTGTTGTTGAATCGAGTTGTATCGGCTGTTGGATGGCCTCCAATATCTTCTGCGCCAGCATATTGACATCGGGAGTCCCGTGCTTAGTGTTCTCCAACACGATCGTAAATTCGTCACCGCCTAAACGTACTGCTGTATCCGTTTGTCTAATGTTTTCCTGTAAGCGAGTTCCTATGACACGTAATACGGAATCGCCGGCATCATGACCGTGTGTATCGTTGATTTGCTTGAAGCCATCAAGGTCGATATAAAGTAACGCTAAAGATGTCTGAGTCCGCTTGGCGCGGGCTATTGCTGCTGGCAACAAGTTGAACATACCACGCCGGTTATACAATCCAGTTAGCGCGTCGTGAGTGGCTTCGAATTCGTGGATTGCCTCGGCCTTTTTTCGCTCGGTGATATCATGCAGGAACGCACTAAAAATTGTTTTCCCATCAATAAATAAAGGGCTAATTCGGACCTCAACAGGTAAGGTCATGCCATCGCGGCGTACCGCTGTCAGCTCGTTATGTTGATTGAGGACATGGTGCTTACCGGTAGCCAGATAGCATGCCAACCCTGCACGATGAGCCTCACGCATTGAGGCCGGGATGATCGTTTCATCCAGTGGGCGGCCAATCACCTCTTCGCGGCTCCAACCGAAGGTATGCTCTGCTTGTTGATTCCAGTCGCGGATCACACCGTGGTGATCAATGCATACGTAAGCATCGTTCGCGTTTTGGAGCACCATTTGCAATTCAGCTTCGCGTCTACGTAATTCCTGCTCAAACCGAAGCTGCTGAGCAATAGAGGCGGACAGCATTTCATTAGCTAATTTTAGGTCTCTGGTTCTTGTTTCTACTCGGCTATCCAAGTCCTTACGTAACTCAGCCAAGGACGCCTCTGCTTCCTTTTGCTCCTGTACATTTTTGATAATTGAAATGAAATACTCTAACTCACCGTTGTTACTCAATTTTTTGGTGACTATCAGCTGTATCCAAACAGAACGTCCTGATTTAGTGATGTAACGTTTTTCCAGCTGATAGTGGTCGATATCATTATTAATTAATTGCTGTAACAGGGATAAGTCAGTATCTAAATCGTCTGGGTGGGTTATATCCTGAAATGTGAGCTTGAGAAGCTCATCTTGGCTGTAACCGACAATTTGGCATAACGCATCGTTGACGCGCAGCCATCCGCCGTCTGGCGCAACCATCGCAATACCTATGCCTGCACGTTCAAAGATAGTCCTAAAACGCGCTTCGATATCCTCCATGGCTTGTATGGCTTGCTCGGAACGCGCATCAGGGCGGGATCGCACTTTGTTAATGAAATTTGAACAGGCAGATCGTCTGTGATCTAATCGCGTCTCCATGCAGGAG